>NZ_JBHZCN010000084.1:0-42397 GCF_042755465.1 Kitasatospora sp. NPDC059160
CGCCGACCCTCATCGAGGGGGGTTGAGACCGTTGGCGGTCTGAAAATCACCCGCAACGCCCCTCTCCGCACCCACCCCCTCCACCGCCCCCTCCCGCAGCGCGTCCCTCTCGCCTCGGTCGGGTGGGGAGGTGGGTGGGGGGTGGGTGTTGGTGGGGGCGCGGGTGTTGGTGGGTGGGTGCGTCCTTGGGGGCGGGGTATGGGTGTCGGTATGGGTCTTGACGAGATGGTGGTGCCGGCGAGCGAGGCCGGGCGGGACGGGTTGCGGGCGGTGCTGGCGGCGCCCGGTGAGGCGGTGGTCGCCCTGGACTTCGACGGGACGTTGGCGCCGATCGTGGCGGATCCCTCGCGGGCGCGGGCGCATCCGGGCGTGGTGGGGGCGTTGCGGGGGTTGGCGGCGGTGGTGGGGGCCGTCGTGGTCGTGACCGGGCGGCCGGCGGGGTTGGCGGCGGAGTACGGGGGGTTCGCCGGGGTGCCGGGGCTGGTGGTGCTGGGGCACTACGGGGCCGAGCGGTGGGAGGCGGGTGAGCTCTCGGCGCCGGAGGTGCATCCGGGGGTGGCGGGGGTGCGGGGCGCGTTGCCGGGGGTGTTGGAGCGGGTGGGGGCGCCCGAGGGGACGTGGGTGGAGGACAAGGGGCGCTCGGTGGCGGTGCACACGCGGCGTACGGCGGAGCCGGAGCGGGCGCTGGAGTCGTTGCGCGGGCCGGTGGGGGAGTTGGCGGCCGAGTACGGGCTGGTGGTGGAGCCCGGGCGGCTGGTGCTGGAGTTGCGGCCGCCGGGGGTGGACAAGGGGGCGGCGCTGACCGGGTTCCTGCGCGAGCGCGGGGCGCGGGCGGTGCTGTACGCGGGGGACGACCTGGGGGACGTGGCGGCGTTCCGGGCGGTGGAGGAGTTGCGGGGGCAGGGGCTGGCCGGGCTGTTGGTGTGTGCCGGCGCGGTGGGGGACGCGCCGGTGCGGGAGCTCGCCGACCTGGCGGACGTGGTGGTCGACGGGCCCGACGGGGTGGTGGAGCTGTTGGGGGCGCTGGGGGAGGCCCTCAGAGGGCGTTGAGCTGGTCGAGGAACCACTGCTGCGGGGGGAGCGCGGTGGCCGCGGCGGCCAGGCGCTTGGTGCGGTCGGCGCGTTCCCCGGGGCTCATGGTGAGGCCGGTGTGCAGGGCCTCGGCGGTGGCGATGACGTCGTACGGGTTGACGGTGAGGGCGTCGTCGCCGAGTTCGGCGTGGGCGCCGGCCTCGCGGGACAGGACGAGGGCGCAGCCGTGGTCGGAGACCACCGGGACCTCCTTGGCGACCAGGTTCATGCCGTCCCGGATCGGGTTGACGAGGGCCACGTCGGCGAGGCGGTAGGCGGCGAGGCTGCGCGGGAAGTCGTCGTTGACGTGCAGGATCAGGGGCTGCCAGGCGGGGGTGGCGAACTCGGCGTTGATGGCGGTCGCGAGGCGTTCGACGGCGGCGGTGTAGTCGCGGTACTCGGCGAGGTCGGTCCGGGACGGGTAGGCGAAGGCGATGTGGACCACCCGGTCGTGCCACTCGGGGCGGGTGCGGAGCAGGTGCCGGTAGGCCTGGAGGCCGCGGACGATGTTCTTGCTCAGCTCGGTGCGGTCGACCCGGACGATGGTGCGGCGGTCGCCGACGGCGGCCCGGAGGGCGGCGAGGCGTTCGTCGACGTCGGGGCGGTGGGCGCGTTCGCGCAGGAAGTCGGCGTCGGCGCCCAGGGCGTGCACACCCAGGTGGGTGGTGCGGCCCTCGTGGGTGACGGTGAGGGCGGCAGGGTCGAAGGCGGCGCCGAGCAGGTCCTCGCAGCAGGCGGCGAAGGCGCGGGCCCAGCGTTCGGTGAGGAAGCCGGCCCGGTCGGCGCCGAGGATGCCGGTCAGGACGGCCCGGGCGACGTCGTCGGGGAGCAGCCGGTAGTACTCGGGCGGCGCCCACGGGGTGTGGGAGAAGTGGCCGATCCGCAGGTCGGGGCGGGCTTCGCGGAGCAGCGCCGGGGTGAGGGAGAGGTGGTAGTCCTGGACCAGGACGGCGGCTCCCGGGGCGGCCTCGGCGGCGAGGGCGTCGGCGAAGGCGGCGTTGTACGCCCGGTAGGCGGCCCACTCGGTGCGGAAGCCGGCGTCGAAGGAGGGCGCGGTGGGGGTCGCGTAGAGCAGGTGGTGGACGAACCAGAGGGTGGAGTTGGCGACGCCGTTGTAGGCGCGGGCGAAGGTCTCCGGGTCGATGTCGAGCATCCGTACGGCCTGTCCGCCGACCTCGTGCCCGGCGAGGTCGAGGCGGCCGGCGGGGGCCTCCCGGGCGGCTCTGCGGTCGGCGTCGCTTAGCGCGGCGCAGACCCAGACGGCGGTGGGGTCGTCGATCGCGGACAGGCCGGAGACCAGGCCCCCGCCGCCGCGGCGCAGGGTCAGCGTGCCGTCGTCGGCGGTGCCGAAGGACACCGGTCCCCGGTTGGAGGCCACCAGGACGGGGGCGGTTCCGGTCGCACTCGAACGTTCGGTCGTGAGATCGCCCATGGTTGGGATGTTGCCGGGGGGTCGGGGCGGCAAACCCGTCAGCGGCGGGTGGCGTATTCCGGGACGGTGTGCATCGGGGGGCGTTCCAGGGCCGTCACGGGGTGGGTGTGGGCGGTGAAGGCGCGGGTGTGGGGGTCGCGGGTGAACTGGGTGAGGTGGGGGTGGACGAGGTCGGCGGAGGCCTTGAGGCGGTGGGAGCGGTCGAGGCGTTCCAGGGCGGTGCGGTAGATGGTGGCGGCCATCCGGCCGAGGGCCTGGCCGTCCTGGTGGCGGTGGTGCCGCACGCCGACGTCGACCTGGGCCAGCGCGTCGAGGCCGACCTGGTCCAGGGCGTCGACCAGGAGGCCGAGTTCGACGCCGTAGCCGGTGGGGAAGGGCAGCCGTTCGAGCAGTGAGCGGCGGGCCGCGTACTCGCCGCCGAGGGGCTGGACGAAGCCGGCGAGTTCCGGCCAGTGGAGGTTGAGCAGGGGGCGGGCGACGAGTTCGGTGACCCGGCCGCCGCCGGCCGGGACGATCGCGCCGCTTTCGGTCTCGAGCGGGCGGTCGTACATGGCCTTGACCAGGTGGATGTCGGGGTCGGTGAGCAGCGGGCCGACGATGCCGGAGACGAAGGCCGGGTCGAACTCGCGCAGGTCGGCGTCGATGAAGCAGACGATGTCGCCGTGGGTGACCAGCAGGGAGCGCCAGAGCACCTCGCCCTTGCCGGGGACGGCGGGCAGCCGGGGGAGGATCCGGTCGCGGTGTTCCACCCGGGCGCCGGCCTCGGCGGCGAAGGCGGCGGTGGCGTCGGTGGAGCCGGAGTCGACCACGACGAGTTCGTCGACGAGCGGGATCCGGTCCATGAGCTCGCGCCGGACGGTGCGGACGATGTCGCCGACGGTGGCCTCCTCGTCGAGGGCGGGGAGGACGACGCTGACCGTCCGGCCGGTGCGCCGTTTGGCGGCGAGGAGGGCGTCGACCGGCCGCTCGGCCGCGCTCCACGAGCGGCGGCGGAGCCAGGACGCCGCCTGTGGGAGGAGGGCGTGGGTCGGTTCGGCGGGCACGGTGACTCTCCTCGGCGGGATCGGGTGGGACGGGTCATCTCGCTTGGCGGACGGTCCCGTTCAGGGTTGGCGCCTTCGGATACAGTCTTCGTACAGCGGTCGGACCTTTGCACGCCGGGGTCGCCGCTGCGCACCACCACAATTTCACAAGCTCATCCAGAGGGACTGAGGGAACGGCCCGTTGACGTCCCGGCAACCTTCTCGCTCGGCTGTCGTTGACAGGCCCCGGCGGGACAGGTGCCAATTCCGGCCTGTGGCGCGACCGCGCCGCGGGGAAGATGAGGAGAGAGGCCTCCGCCATCATGGCTATCGACATCGCCGCACCTGTTTCCGTCGACCTCGGCCCCGCCGCCGCCCTGTCCTGTCGGGAGTGCGGAACCCGCTTCCCGCTCGGCCCCAGCTTCGCCTGTGTGGAGTGCTTCGGGCCGCTGGAGATCGCCTACGAGTTCGGCGGCGAGCGCGCCGAGGAGCTGCGCAGGCGGATCGAGTCCGGCCCCGCGTCCATCTGGCGGTACGCGCCGCTGCTGCCGGTGCCGGCCGACGTCGCCTCGAAGCCCAACCTGAACCCCGGCTGGACCCCGCTGGTGAAGGCGGACAACCTGGGCCGGGAGCTCGGGTTCACCGCGCAGCTGCACGTCAAGGACGACTCGGGCAACCCGACGCACTCGTTCAAGGACCGGGTGGTGGCCTGCGCGATCGAGGCGGCCCGGGCGTTCGGCTACACCACGCTGTCCTGCTCGTCGACCGGCAACCTGGCCGGTGCGGTGGGTGCGGCGGCGGCCCGGGCCGGGTTCCGCTCCTGCGTGTTCATCCCGCACGACCTGGAGCAGGGCAAGGTCGTGATGGCCGGGGTGTACGGCGGTGAGCTGGTCGGCATCGAGGGCAACTACGACGACGTGAACCGGTTCTGCTCGGAGCTGATCGGGGACCCGGCCGGCGAGGGCTGGGGCTTCGTCAACGTCAATCTGCGGCCGTACTACGGCGAGGGCTCCAAGACGCTGGCGTACGAGATCTGCGAGCAGCTCGGCTGGCGGCTGCCGGAGCAGATCGTCATCCCGATCGCCTCGGGCTCGCAGCTGACGAAGATCGACAAGGGTCTGCAGGAGCTGATCAAGCTGGGCCTGGTGGAGGACCGGCCGTACCGGATCTTCGGCGCCCAGGCGGAGGGCTGCTCGCCGGTGTCGGCGGCGTTCAAGGCCGGCCGGGACGTGATCAGGCCGGTGAAGCCGGACACCATCGCCAAGTCGCTGGCGATCGGCAACCCGGCGGACGGCCCGTACGTGCTGGACATCGCCCGCCGGACCGGCGGCGCGGTGGAGGACGTCACGGACGCGGAGGTGGTGGCGGCGATCCGGCTGCTGGCCCGGACCGAGGGGATCTTCGCGGAGACCGCGGGCGGGGTGACCGTCGGTGTGCTGAAGAAGCTCGTGGAGACCGGTCAGCTGGACCCGTCCAAGGAGACCGTCGCGATCAACACCGGGGACGGCCTGAAGACGCTGGACGCCGTCTCCGAGGCGGGCATGACCGCCGTCATCCGCCCGACGCTGGACTCCTTCCACGCCGCCGGCCTCGCGTCCGTCTGATCCACCCCCCACCCCGCTAGGAGAGTCATGAGCGCCAACGTCCGCATCCCCACCATCCTGCGCACCTACACCGGCGGTGCGGCCGAGGTGCCCGCCGAGGGGGCCACCCTGGGCGAGGTCATCGCCGACCTGGAGCGCAACCACGCGGGCATCGCGGCCCGGATCCTGGACGACACCGGCAAGCTGCGCCGCTTCGTCAACGTGTACGTGAACGACGACGACGTGCGGTTCGCCGAGGGCCTGGCGACCGGGATCGCGGACGGTGCGAGCGTTTCGATCATTCCGGCGGTGGCCGGCGGCTGCTGAGCCGTTCCCGCTTCCCGGCCGTCCGCGCGTACGGAATTCCGCTCTCCGTACGCGCGGACGGCCGTCGGCATTTCGGTGGGAATATTTTCGGTCCGAGTCGGAGTAGAGTGTGGCTCTGCTGGGAACAGGGCTTCCCCTTCCGGCGGTGGGTGCTTCGCCGGAGCCCGTCCGGGCGCTGAGACCGGCCCGGGGCCCGGGCGGTGAAACATGTCAGGCAGATGTCAGAATTCCTGCAGGCATTTGAGTAATTCGTCCGCTATGTCCGGCGCTAATTGCCGATTTCCTCCCGGTTTGTTCGCTCTTGTCTCTCGACGGGGCTGCGGAATTCCCGGCGGCGGACCCTGTTGCAGAGGGCGTCGATCCGGATACATTCAGCGGCGGTCGACGTAATCAACCGCTCACGGAAGCCGTCCGGCGCCCCCGTGCGGAGGATTGCGGCGTGCACGGCTGCGTCCAGGGGGGGTTCCCCGGGCCGGCCTTCAAACCAGACCCGGGCCCGCGACCTGCTGGCCCGTGAAGGGCCAGCACAGCACTAGGGGAGTTTGGAATGGCTCAGGGCACCGTCAAGTGGTTCAACGCGGAGAAGGGCTACGGCTTCATCGCGGTCGACGGTGGTGCGGACGTCTTCGTCCACTACAGCGCGATCCAGATGGACGGCTACCGCACCCTCGAGGAGGGCCAGCGGGTCGAGTTCGAGATCTCCCAGGGACAGAAGGGCCCGCAGGCGGACATGGTCCGCGCGGCGGTCTGACCTCTTCCGGAACCCAGGAGCTCGGCGCGGCCCACGGCTGGTGACCACTCGCTTCTCGACGGGCCCGTACGACACGCGTCGTACGGGCCCGTTCGCGTTCCCGCGCCGGGCCGTCCGGGGTGCCGGGCGGGGGCGGGCGGAGGTGGGCGGCGGCTCGCGGGTCGGCCGTGGGGCTTGCACTCGACCACCCGGAGTGCTAATCATTGGCGTTAGCACTCACAGTGTGAGAGTGACAGCGGACCGGGTCGGTGAGGCCCCCGGGAGCGGCAGGGGAATGGACCTCCGCACACCAGGGCCGTCCGTCGCGGGCACCCCTTGGTCCGAGCAGTCGACCGTGTCCCGGAGGACCACTTCTGATGGCCAAGATCATCGCCTTTGATGAGGAAGCTCGCCGCGGCCTTGAGCGTGGCATGAACCAGCTCGCCGACGCGGTGAAGGTCACGCTCGGCCCCAAGGGCCGCAACGTCGTGCTGGAGAAGAAGTGGGGCGCCCCCACGATCACCAACGACGGTGTCTCCATCGCCAAGGAGATCGAGCTCGAGGACCCCTACGAGAAGATCGGCGCGGAGCTCGTCAAGGAGGTCGCCAAGAAGACGGACGACGTCGCGGGTGACGGCACCACCACCGCCACCGTGCTCGCCCAGGCCCTGGTTCGCGAGGGTCTGCGCAACGTCGCCGCCGGCGCCAACCCGATGGCCCTCAAGCGCGGTATCGAGAAGGCCGTGGCCGCCGTCTCGGACCAGCTGCTGGCCCAGGCCAAGGACGTGGAGACCAAGGAGCAGATCGCCTCCACCGCCTCCATCTCCGCCGCTGACACCCAGATCGGCGAGCTCATCGCCGAGGCCATGGACAAGGTCGGCAAGGAAGGCGTCATCACCGTCGAGGAGAGCAACACCTTCGGTCTGGAGCTCGAGCTCACCGAGGGCATGCGCTTCGACAAGGGCTACATCTCCGCCTACTTCGCCACCGACCTGGAGCGCATGGAGGCGACGTTCGAGGACCCGTACATCCTCATCGCCAACTCCAAGATCGGCTCGGTCAAGGACCTGCTCCCGCTGCTGGAGAAGGTCATGCAGAGCGGCAAGCCGCTCGTCATCATCGCCGAGGACGTCGAGGGCGAGGCCCTGTCGACCCTGGTCGTGAACAAGATCCGCGGCACCTTCAAGTCCGTCGCCGTCAAGGCCCCGGGCTTCGGCGACCGCCGCAAGGCCATGCTCGGCGACATCGCCATCCTCACCGGTGGCACCGTGATCTCCGAGGAGGTCGGCCTCAAGCTGGAGAACGCCGGCATCGACCTGCTGGGCACCGCCCGCAAGGTGGTCATCACCAAGGACGAGACCACCATCGTCGACGGTGGCGGCGACAGCGACCAGGTCGCCGGCCGCGTGAACCAGATCCGCGCCGAGATCGAGAACAGCGACTCGGACTACGACCGCGAGAAGCTCCAGGAGCGCCTCGCCAAGCTGGCCGGCGGCGTGGCCGTCATCAAGGCCGGCGCGGCCACCGAGGTGGAGCTCAAGGAGCGCAAGCACCGCATCGAGGACGCCGTCCGCAACGCCAAGGCCGCCGTCGAGGAGGGCATCGTCGCCGGTGGTGGCGTCGCGCTGCTGCAGGCCGGTGTCGCCTTCGACAAGCTGGAGCTGGAGGGCGACGAGGCCACCGGTGCCAACATCGTCAAGGTCGCGCTGGAGGCCCCGATCAAGCAGATCGCGACCAACGCCGGCCTGGAGGGTGGCGTCGTGGTGGAGAAGGTGCGCAACCTCCCCGCCGGTCACGGCCTGAACGCCGCCACCAACGAGTACGTCGACCTGGTCGCCGCGGGCATCATCGACCCGGCCAAGGTCACCCGCTCCGCGCTGCAGAACGCCGCGTCCATCGCGGCGCTGTTCCTCACCACCGAGGCCGTCATCGCCGACAAGCCGGAGAAGGCCGCCGCGGCCGCCGGCGGCGGCATGCCGGGCGGTGACATGGACTTCTGATCCTGATCGGACTCCGATCGGATCGGCTGATCCTCGTCCGCGTGGGCGGTTCCCTTCGGGGGGCCGCCCACGCGGCGTTTCCGCCCCGGGGCGTTCCGGCTCCGGGGCGTTGCGGTCCCGGATCCGTTTTGAAGCCACGGGCGGGCCGCGGAGAATGGACGGATGGCTTCCGACGACATCGAGACCGCCCTGCACAACGCCCGGGCCCGGATCCTGGCCGACCTCACTGCGCGGGACGTGGCGGACGCCGCCGTCGTCTCGCTGGTGGAACAGGCCGTCACCCACCGCCGCTGGTGGCTGGAGCAGTGGCCGGACGGCACCGAGTACGTGCTCGGGCTGGTCGCCCAGGACGTCCAGGACGCGCTGCTGGAGGCGTACGGCCGGTGGCCGCTGTGCACCGGCTGCGCGGCCGACGGGGACCCGCACGCGCTGAGCGTGGAGCCCGAGCTGGGGCCGGAGCCGCACTGGGTGTGCGGCAAGCAGGGGGCCGTGGTGGCGCCGGTGGGGGAGCTGGGTTAGGGCCTGTCCGGCGGATCTTGGCAGATCAGCGCGCGGCGTTGGGCGCCCGGCTGGGCGTGCGCCCGAGTCGGCCTCGTACTGGACGTACTTGGGCGATTCGGGCGTGCGTCCAGGCGGGATGCCCGGCGTCGCGCGCCTGGCAAGATCCGCCGGACAGGCCCTAGTCCTCCAGGCGCTGGAGTTCGGTGGTGAGGTTGGTGCGGGCCGGTTCGGCGAGGCGCCGGTGGGCGTCGGGGGTGCGGTAGAGGGCCGGGAGCGCCAGCAGGTGGCGCAGGACGGCGGCGCGGCCGGTGCGGAAGTCCGGCTCGGGGACGAAGGCGTACTCCTCCCGAACGGCGGCCGCGTACGCCGCGTAGGCCTCGGGGGTGCCGCCGAGGACGGCGAGGTCCGCGTCGCAGAGCACCTCGCCGTCGCGGTCGCCGGGGGCCGGGGCGTGGCCGACGGTGAGCAGGACCAGCCGTTCGACCTCGGCGACGCGCTCGGCGGGCAGGCCGACGGCGGTCAGCGCGCGGACGGCGAGGGCGGCGCTGCGCTCCTCGTTCTCGGTGCGGTCGGGGCGGTACACGGCGTCGTGGAACCAGGCGGCGAGCCGGACGGTGTCGGGGTCGGCCGCGTGCCCGGCGAGCGCGTCGACGTGGCGCAGGACGGCGCGCAGGTGCTCGGCGGTGTGGTACCGGCGGCGCGGGTCCGACCAGCGGCGCAGCAGTTCGCGGCCGTACGGCTCGGGGTCGTCGGTGGCGCCGCAGCGGTGCAGCAGGGCGGTCCAGGCGGTGAGCAGGTCCTCGGTCGGCATGGGGCACATTGTGGCGGGTCGGGTCGGGGCGAGGCGGGTCGGACCGGATCGGATCGGCACGGGCCGGCGCTGGACCTATAGGTAGGTTGACGATATATGTAGTCGTATGACAGAACGCTCCATGCAGGAGCCCACGCTGCTGCTGCTCACCGCCCTGGCCGACCAGCCCAGACACGGCTACGCGCTGATCCAGGAGGTCGCCGCCATCTCGGACGGCCGGGTCAAGATGCGTACCGGCACCCTGTACGGCGCCCTCGACCGGCTGCTGGGCCAGGGCCTGATCGAGGTCGCCGCCGAAGAGGTGGTGGACGGCCGGGCCCGGCGCAGCTACGCGCTGACTGCGGCCGGCCGGGACGCGCTGGCCGCCGAGGCCGGGCGGTTGCGGGCCGTGGCCACCGAGGCGGAGCGGCGGCTGACCAGGATCCGGTCGATGCTGCCGGGCAGGGCCGGGGAACGGCCCGCGACGGGGGGAGGACTCTCATGACCATGCCGGTGATCGGCCCCGCGCCCTCGGCGGTGCTGCGGGCCGCGCTGCGGCTCTACCCGGCGCGCTACCGGCACGAGCGCGGCGAGGAACTGGCCGAGGTGTTCGCCGACACGACGGCGGCGGGCGGCCGGGTGGCCCTGGCCCGGGAGGTGCTCGGCCTGGCGGTGTACGGGCTGCGGGTGCGGCTGGGGCTGACCGGCGGGTCGGCGGCCGGACGGCTGCTCGCGCTGGTGGCGCCGATGATCGCCGGTGCGGCGGTCGGGGCCACCATGGTGCCCTGGGCCGCCCACCTGGAGCGGACCACCAGGTGGCTCGCCTGGGACGACTCCTTCGGCAACCACGTCCGGGCGTTCGCCCCGCCGGCGGCCGCGCTGCTGCTCGGGGTGGCGGCCCTGCTGGGGCGGTGGACGGCCGTCCGGGTCACCGCGCTGCTGCTGGGCGCCATCGGGCTGTACGACCTGGGCCGGGCCGTCTGGGAGCCGGGCGGCCTCGACGTCTGGTGGGTCGGCTACATCGGGATGGCCACGCTGCCGTTCGTGGTGGCCGCGCTGCTGCTGGCCGTCGCGCCGACCGACCTGCTGCCCCGGCCGAACCTGCGGACCGCCGCTCTGGTGCTGGCCTCGGCGGTCGTCGGCGGGGTGCTGGAGGTGGTCCAGGACTGGGACGACACCAGCTTCCGGCTGGACCTCCAGTGGTTCGTGGTGCTGCTGCTCGCCCCGACCCTGCTGACCTTCGCGGGGCTGCGCGGGCGGACGGGGCCGGCCGCGGTGGGGCTGGCGGTGCTGGTGCTGACCGGGCCCGGCAGCCTGTTCAACATCTGGCGGGAGGCCCGCGGGGTCTCGCACCTGTTGCCGGTGGCGGTGCCGGTGCTGGCCGTGCTGGTCCTGGTGGCGCTGGCGGAGCGGCGGTTCGGTCGGCAGGAGTCCTTCGGGATGGTGCCGGGACGGGTGTGACCGGCTCCACCACTGGCCTGCCGCGTCCCCGCCCCCCGGCGTGACCGCACCCCCGCTCCCGGCGTGACCGGAACGGGGGTGCGGGTCTCGCCGGGGGCGGGGGGATGTGGCAGGCTGTCTGATATGTCTAGACCAATTTTCGAAGTCATCGCGCTGACGCCCCAGGACGCCCAGGCAGCCGAGTCCGGCGGCGCCGACCGGCTCGAACTGGTCACCGACATGGCCGCCGACGGACTCACCCCCTCCGTCGAGGACTTCGCCCGGATCCGGGCCGCCGTCGACCTCCCGCTGCGCGTCATGCTCCGGATCCGGGACGGCTTCGCCCCCGGCGACCTCGACGAGCTGTGCGCCCGGGCCGCCGCGCTGCGGGCCGAGGGCGCCGAGGAGTTCGTGCTCGGCTTCCTGGACGCCGGGGGCGCCGTCGACCTGGCCGCCACCACGGCCGTCGCCGAGGCGATCGCCGGCTGCCGCTGGACCTTCCACCGGGCGATCGACCACAGCGCCGACCGGGCCGCGCTGCGCGCCGCCGTCGGGGCCCTGCCCGGGCTGGACACCTTCCTCACCTCCGGCGCGGCCGCCGGGGTGGACGCCGGCCGGGAGGTGCTGTCCGCCGAGCTGGCCCGGGCGGGCGAGCCCGGGTACGCCCAGCGGATCCTGATCGGCGGCGGCCTGCGGGCCGAGCACGTCGAGGGGCTGCGGGCGGAGGGCTTCGACGCCTTCCACGTCGGCGGCGCGGTGCGGGCCGACGGCTGGCTGACGCCGGTCGACGCGGCCAAGGTCGCCGAGTGGCGGGCGATGATCGACGCCTGAACCAGGCGCCCGACCCTGTCGGAGGGGCCGGTCCCGGTGCCGGGACCGGCCCCTTCCGCGCGTTACCCGAGCTGCTCCGGCAGCGGCTCGGCGTGCAGCACCGTCAGGCCGGAGACGGCACGGGTGAGCGCCACGTACAGCCGGCGCAGGCCGGTCCGCTCGTCCGGCTCGCCGGCCACCACCGCGGCCGGTTCGTCCAGCACCACGTAGTCGTACTCCAGACCCTTGGCCAGTGAGGCGGGGACGAGGGTCAGCCGGCTCTCGGCGCTGGTCTCGGTGCCGGGGGAGAGGTGCGCCAGTCCGGCGGCGGTGAGCAGTTCGGCGAGCCGGGGGATCCGGGCGTCGGCGGCGATCAGGCCGGTCGAGCCCTCGTGCTCCAGCGCCTCCCGGCAGGCCGCCAGGACGGCCGCGTCCAGGTCCGGCTCCGCGCCGTCGACCGGGCGGATCTCCAGGGCGCCGGGGGTGTCGCGGACGGAGGTCGCCGGGGCCAGGCCCGGGGCGATCGCGGGCAGCAGCCGGGAGGCGTAGGCGATGACCTCCTCGGGCACCCGGAAGCCCTTGGTCAGCTCCTCCACGTGCGCCTCGGGCTTGCCCAGGTGGTGCAGGGCGTCCGGCCAGCTCGCGGTCGCCCACGGGGTGGTGCCCTGGGCGAGGTCGCCGAGGACGGTCGCCGAGCCGGTGGTGCAGCGGCGGCCGACCGCGCGGTACTGCATGGGGGAGAGGTCCTGGGCCTCGTCCAGCACCACGTGCCCGAGCGAGGGCGTGCGCTGGACGAGGTCCGTCGCCTCGTCGACCAGGACGGCGTCGGCGGGGGTCCAGCGGGCGGTCTTCACCGAGCGGCCGGGCTTGGGCCAGAGCACCGCCCGCTGCTCCTCGGCGGTCAGCACGCCCTCGGCGCACGCGGCCAGGAACTCCGGGTCGGAGAGCAGCCGCAGCACCAGCTTGGCCGGGTCGACGGCCGGCCAGCACTCCTTGACCACGGCCTTGACGGCGGCGTTGCGGGCCACCGCGTCCTGCACCCGGTCGTCCGGGGCCTCGCCGCCCTGCTCCATCTTGAGCAGCACGGTGTGCGCGATGCGCTGCGGCAGGGCGTCCCGGGCGGCGCCGTAGCGGACCTCGCGGGCCTTCAACTCCTCGATGATCCCGATCAGTTCGTGTGCCGGGACACGCCAGCGGCGGGAGCCGCGGACCACCACGCAGGGTTCGGTGGGCAGCGTGATGCCCGCCCGTACGGCCCGGCGGAGCACCTCGGCCATCCGGGCGTCGCCCTTGAGCCGGGCCGCCTCCGGGTCGTCCTCGCCCCGCACCTCGACGTGGGCGACCAGCTGCTGCACGGTGGCCTGGGCGACCTCCAGCTCGCCGAGGGCCGGCAGGACCTGCTCGATGTAGGAGAGGAAGGCGTTGTTCGGCCCGATCACCAGGGTGCCGGTCCGGGCCAGCCGCTCGCGGTGGGCGTACAGCAGGTAGGCGACGCGGTGCAGGCCGACCGCGGTCTTCCCGGTGCCGGGCGCCCCCTGGACGCAGATGGTGCCCGTGATGTCGGAGCGGACGATCTCGTCCTGCTCGGGCTGGATGGTGGCGACGATGTCGCGCATCGGGCCGACGCGGGGCTTCTCGATCTCGGCCGCGAGCAGGGCGGAGGAGGTCTCCTGCTCGGCGGGGTCGGTGAGGTGCTCGTCCTCGTAGGCGGTGAGCTCGCCGCCGGTGTAGCCGAAGCGGCGGCGGCGCTCGACGTCCATCGGGTCCTTGCGGCTGGCCCGGTAGAACGGCTGGGAGACCGGGGCGCGCCAGTCGATCACCATCGGGTCGCCGTCGGCGTCGTGGACGTGCCGGCGGCCGATGTAGAAGTTCTCGCCCCCGCCGCCCTCGCTGAGTTCCTCGCTGACCGCGTGGAGGTAGTCGAGCCGGCCGAAGAACAGCGGGGTGTCGGAGAGGTCGGCCAGGGCGGCGATCCTGGCCTCGATCTGGTTCTGCAGGATGACGGCGGTGACCCAGGTGCCGGTCACGTCGCGGATGTCGAGGGACTGGACGTCCTCGCGCATCGCCCGCAGCGCGGACCGGGACGAGGCCAGGTGGTCGCGCTCGCGCTGGAGCGGGTCGGTGGTGGGGGTGGCGGGCACAGCGAACCTTCCCGGCTGCCCCGGAGGCGGGCGCAGCGGATCGATGGAGCTCACGGTGGGGTACAGCCGACCGGTTGCCGTGCGGTCGGCACCTCCCCCGGCTGCCGGCGGAAAACGCGCCAGGTACCACGGTTCGGGAGGGGGCAGACGGACGATCCTAGACCCGTGCGCCTCGGGGTTCCAGCCCCGCAGGTCTCAGGGGGTGCCGGGGGTCCCGTACACCCGCAGGAGGACGTCCGTCCTGGTGGGTACGGCCTTCGGAGTGATGCCCTGGGCCGTCCGGGTGCCTACCGTTGGAGACATGAGCACCGAGAACCGCAACCCCCGTACGGGCCCGGCCGGCGCGACCGCCGTCCAGGGCCGCCACCGCAACCCGCTGAGCACCGCCGTGCGCAACGTCGGGATCGCGCTGGACACCGCCGCGCGCGTGATCTTCCTCGGGCGCGACGGTGTCCGGTACTGAGGCCCGCTAGAGGACGTCGTCCGCGTCGATGATGCGGTAGGCGTAGCCCTGCTCGGCCAGGAAGCGCTGCCGGTGGGCGGCGAAGTCCTGGTCCACGGTGTCCCGGGCGACCACCGAGTAGAAGTGCGCCGAGTGCCCGTCCGCCTTGGGGCGCAGCACCCGGCCGAGGCGCTGGGCCTCCTCCTGGCGGGAGCCGAAGGTCCCGGAGACCTGGATGGCCACCGTGGCCTCGGGCAGGTCGATCGAGAAGTTCGCGACCTTGGAGACGACCAGGACGCCGATCTCCTTGTTCCGGAAGGCGTCGAAGAGCTTCTCGCGCTGGGCGTTGCTGGTCTCGCCCTTGATCACGGGCGCGTCCAGGGCCTCGCCGAGCTCGTCCAGCTGGTCGATGTACTGGCCGATGATCAGCGTCTGGTCCTTCTCGTGCTTCTTGACCAGGGCCTCCACCACCCGCCGCTTGGTCGCCGTGGTGGCGCAGAAGCGGTAGCGCTCCTCCGGCTCGGCGGTCGCGTAGGCGAGCCGCTCGGAGTCGGTCAGGGTGACCCGCACCTCGCAGCAGTCGGCGGGCGCGATGTAGCCCTGGGCCTCGATCTCCTTCCACGGGGCGTCGAAGCGCTTCGGGCCGATCAGGCTGAACACGTCGCCCTCGCGGCCGTCCTCGCGCACCAGGGTGGCGGTCAGGCCGAGCCGGCGGCGGGCCTGGAGGTCGGCGGTGAACTTGAACACCGGCGCGGGCAGCAGGTGCACCTCGTCGTAGACCACCAGGCCCCAGTTGCGGGCGTCGAACAGCTCCAGGTGGGCGTAGACGCCCTTCCGCTTGGTCGTCATCACCTGGTAGGTGGCGATGGTGACCGGGCGGATCTCCTTCCGGGTGCCGCTGTACTCGCCGATCTCGTCCTCGGTGAGCGAGGTGCGCTTGACCAGCTCGTGCTTCCACTGGCGGGCCGAGACGGTGTTGGTGACCAGGATCAGCGTGGTCGACTTGGCGTGGGCCATGGCGGCGGCGCCGACCAGCGTCTTGCCGGCGCCGCAGGGCAGCACCACGACGCCGGAGCCGCCGTGCCAGAAGCCCTCGACGGCCTGGGACTGGTACGGGCGCAGCTGCCAGCCGTCCTCGTCCAGGTCGATCGGGTGCGCCTCGCCGTCCACGTAGCCGGCGAAGTCCTCGGCGGGCCAGCCGAGTTTGAGCAGCACCTGCTTGATCTGGCCGCGTTCGGAGGGGTGCACCACCACGGTGTCGGGGTCGACCCGGGCGCCGACCAGCGGGACGATCTTCTTGGAGCGCAGCACCTCCTCCAGGACCGGGCGGTCGGTGGTGGTCAGCACCAGCCCGTGGGTGGGGTGCTTGGACAGCTGGAGCCGGCCGTAGCGGCCCATGGTGTCCGCCACGTCGACCAGCAGGGCGTGCGGCACCGGGTAGCGGGAGTACTTCACCAGGGCGTCGACGACCTGCTCGGCGTCGTGCCCGGCGGCCCGGGCGTTCCACAGCCCGAGCGGGGTCACCCGGTACGTGTGCACGTGCTCGGGCGCCCGCTCCAGCTCGGCGAACGGGGCGATGGCGCGGCGGCAGTCGGCGGCCTTGGGGTGGTCGATCTCCAGGAGGAGAGTCTTGTCGCTCTGGACGATGAGCGGTCCGTCGTTCACGCGGGGGAGCCCTCCACTGGCTGACAGGCTGACTGACTGGGTCTGACGCAGACCCTCCAGTGTCGCTCATTTCGCGCGGAACGTGGGCGGGCTACTTCCATTCGTAGAGCACGGCCCGGCCCGCGCCGGTGGGCTCGTTGTCGAACTCGAACAGGCCGACCAGGTCGTTGAGGCGCAGGAAGGCGTCGGCGGCGCTCTCGAAGTAGATGCTGCCGCGCCAGCTGACGGCCCCGCCCTGGGTGAAGTGGCCGATGCCGCTGCCGTGCCAGCTGTAGGTCTCGCCCTTGTCGGTCATGCCGACGCCCTGGCCCTCGCCGAACAGCGAGCCGTCGGGCCGCAGCTCGGACTCGTAGGTGACGAACTCCCGGACGGAGTGGCCGAGCACCTGGCCGACGCCGGTCATCGACACCTCCAGTGCGGGCCCGCCGACCGTGGCCAGCACCCGTCGGCCGCTCTCCGTGGTGGTCAACTCCGCGATCCGGTCACCGAGCATGGTGGGTGCCTCCTTGTCGAGAACCCCCTGTTCCCGGAGTACGCCCGTGGGCGCGGCCCGTCAACTGCTCCGAGTGACCACGGTGCGTGCTCGCTCGTTGAGCCGGGCATGAAGAACTCGAAGCGCGTTCTCACCGCCCTGGCCCTGATGGGCACGGCCTTCGCCGCCACCGCCTCCTCGGCCGGCTCCGCCCACGCCCTCGCGGGCATCGGGGAGGGGCCCGGCGGGCTGCTGGCCGCCCCCGGATTCCTGATCGCCGACCAGGTCGGCGGCGGCTCGCTGCCGGTCGGCCAGGGCCAGATCGGCAGCCTGGCGGACCAGGCCGTCAAGCAGAAGATGAAGGAGTCGCAGGGGCACTGACGCCCCTTCACCTCCCGTCCTGCTCGTCCCGCGCTACTCGTCCAGTTCCGCGACGCCGGTGATCCGGTGCAGGGCGAAGGTGCGGAGTTCGTCGGCGTGGTGGTCGAAGGCGGTGACGAAGCCGCCCTCGACCTTCACCGGGTCGATGATCCGCTGGCTGGCGATGCCCTCGGCGTTGAGGTAGCCGATCCACATCCGCTCGCCGAGCAGGACGGCGGTCTGGAGGGTGGCGAGGGTCTCGGCGGCGGCGGTGCGGGGGAGTTGGCGCGGGTCGGGGGTCGGCTCGCGGCGGCTTGCGGTGGCGGCGCGGTCGCCGGCCCGGACGGCCTTGATCGCGGCGGCGAGCAGGGTGTCGTCGGGGGTCGGCGGCCCGTCGGGGACGGGCGTGGGGGCGCTGCGGGGCGGGGTGCGGTGGCTGTCCGGCCGGGTGATCAGGACGTCGCCCTCGGCGGATTCGGCGGCCGGGGCGTAGCCCATGGTGCGCAGGGCGGCGAGCAGGACGTCCGGGGCGGCCTGGGCGGCGAGCACGGTGGGGGCGAGCAGGCGCAGCCGCAGGTCGGCGGCGCGGCGGTCGGCGAGCACCTCGTTCAACAGGGCCGGGTCGTCGCAGCGCAGGTACGAGGAGGCCGCGCCGACCCGCAGGATGCCGTGCCGCCGGGCGACGTCGTCGATCAGGTAGGCGAGCGGCTGGGGGACGGGCGTACGGCTGTGCTGGGCCAGGAAGGCCTGGAGGTCGGCGGCGGTGCGGCCGGCGTCGAGGGCGCGGCGTACGGAGGTCGGGGTGAAGCGGTAGACGGTGGCGCCGCCCTTGGACTCGATGTCGGCGCAGAGCGCGAGCGCCTGGGCGAGCGGGGTGAGCAGCGGGCCGGGGGCGATCGCGGTGAGGTCCGGCTGGAGGATCACGTGGTCCAGCGGCCGCGGGAGCAGCGGGGCGAGCACCTCGGCCGGGTCGGACTCGGCGGTGAGCAGGGCGCGGGCGGGGGCGCCGAGGGCGCCGCGGCCGGTGATGCCGAGCAGTTCGGCCTCGGCGAGGGTCCAGGTGGTGAGGTCGTCGCGCAGCTCGTGGCCGTCCGGGCCGGTGGGGCCGCCGCGCAGCGGGCGCTGCCAGCGCAGGGTGGGCAGCAGTTCCGCGGCGGTGGCCGGGGTGCCGGGCGGGAGTTCGGCGAGCAGGGCGAGGGCGGCCCGGCGTACGGACGGGGCGAGGGTGCGGTCGAGTTCGGGGCCGAGGGCGGCGCGCGGCTTGCCCTTGCCGTCCTGGGTGCCGGTGAGGGCGGGGACGCGGGTGGCGGTGAGCCAGGCGGCGGCCAGGACGGACCAGCGTTCGGCGGTGTCCAGTTGCAGCCAGCCGTCGTAGGCCGGGGTCGGCGCCCAGCATTCGTCGGCCTCGCCGTCGGGGGCCAGCAGCCCGGCGGTGTAGGCGAGTTCGAGCCAGAAGGCGGCCTGCTGCTCGGTGGCTTCCAGGGTCTGGGCGGCGCGCTTGAGGTCGCGTACGCCGAGGCCGCCGGCCCGCAGGGTGGGCGGCGGGGTGAGGCCCCAGGTGTCGAGGAGTTCCTCGACGGTCTTGACGGCGGTGTGCGCCTGGCCGGCGGCGGCGTTGTCCACGGTCTGTGGATCGCGCGGGGGCGCGGCGGGCGCGGGCTCGGGCTGGAGCGGTTCGACGGTGCGGTGGGTGCGGCCGCCGCGCAGGTGCAGGGCCAGTTCGCGGGGCAGCACCACGCTGCCCGGGCTGGTGGGCAGCAGCAGGCCGCGGGCCAGCAGCCATTCGACCGGGCTCTGCGCGTCCTCGGCGGTGACCGGGCGGGTGGCGTCCGGGACGGTGCCGGTGGGCGGTCCCCAGACCAGCCGGTCCAGCAGCCGCAGGGCCGGCTCGGGGGCGGTGTCCAGCAGGGCGGTGCAGCGGGCGCGGTCGGTGAGCAGGGCGGCCAGGGCCGCGACCGCGGTGACCGGGTCCGGGGTGGCGGGCTGCCCGGCGGAGGCGAGCAGTTGTTGCAGCCGGGCCGGGGACATGCCGGTGGTGGCGTCGGCGAGGGTCGGGCCGAGGCCGGTGCGGCCGGGGTTGGCGGCGGTCGGGGCGAGCGCCTCGCGGACGGCGAGCACCAGCCGCAGGCCGTTGTCGGGGCCCCAGAGCAGCGCCCGGTCGCGCAGGACGGCGACGGCGCGGGGGAGCGCGGCGGCGACGGCGGCGCGGTCGGCCGGGGTGAGCGGGGTAGCGCCCGGGTGCGGCTTGACCTTGGCCGGGCCGGTCAGCAGGGTGCGGACGGTGGCCAGGGAGGTGCCGTCCGGGGCGGTCGCCAGGGCCTCGGCGACCTGGAGGGTGAACCGGTCGAGCCGCTCCAGGGCGCGCAGCGCCGAGGCGCGCGAGGACAGCCGGGCGGAGAGCTGGGTGAGGTCGCCGGGGACGGGGTTCAGCAGGTCGGGGCGGGACCGGAGCAGGGCGGCGAGCGCGTCGTCCGGGCGGGCGCGCAGTTCCTCGGCGAGGGTGCGGGGGCCGGCGGGCGTCCTGCTCTGGCGTTGAGGGCCCTGCTGTGTGGTCATTCGACCTAGGTTAGTCGGGCGCGCCGACGGTGGGGTGTGCTCCTGCGGCGGGCCGGGGTCGGGCCGGGGTTGGGCCGGGTGGCCGGCCGGGGTCGGTGCGCTCGGGGGCGGCGGCGTGCGCGGCGGTGTGCGCGGCGGGTTCGTGGCGGGACTCGCGTCGGCGGGGCACGGTGGGTAGCGTCACCGCCGAGGGCGGTTCGGTGGGCGGTCGCCGCTGTTCGGCGGACGGCGTGGGCGAGGCGGGGTGTCGGTGATGACGGACGGCGAGTGGTGGCGCAAGAGCGGGCCGTGGAGCGAGCGGTCGGGGTCGTCGGGTGCGGCCGTGCCGTCGACGCCCGCCGCGCCGTCGACGCCTCCCCCGGCTGCTCCGCCGGCCGGTGCGTCCGAGGGGCCGGCGGCGGAGGACAGTGTGTACGGGCCCTCGGTCGTGTCCGGGTACACCGGGACGGGCGCCATCCCGAACGTGTCGCTGGACCTGCCGGGCGTCTCCTCGCCCGAGGCCGGTGCGGAGTCGATCCCGCCGCCGACGGTGCAGAGTTCGAGCCCGTGGACGATGACGATGCTCGACTTCTCGGACGCGCCGCGGCCGGTGCCGAAGCCGATCCCCGAGCAGCGCGCGGAGGAGGCGGCGCAGGACGCGGCGCAGGCCGGGGGACCGGCCGGACAGGCCGGTGGGCGGCCGGTGCGCCTGTCGAAGCGGCAGCGGAAGGCACAGGCCAAGGCCACGCAGGCGAAGGCCGCGAAGGCCGCCGCGGCCCAGGGGGCCCGCAGGCCGTCCCCGCTGATCCTGCTGTCCTGCGGGCTGTTGGTCGGCGGTGCGGTGTCCGGGTTCTTCCCGGCCATGCTGGCGGGCTGGGGGCTCGGCTACCTGTCCCGTCAACTCTCCGATCTGACGCGTAAGTTCGTGATCCTGGGGATCCCGCTGGTGACGATGAGCGCGACCGCGCTGTTCGCGATGCGAACGGCCAAGCAGGGGGCGGGCGGTGGCGGTGGCGGGGTGCAGACCGGTTCCCCGCTGGGGCAGTTCAGCTGGTCGATGGCTCCGGGCGTGTTGCGCACCGCGGCGGTGCTGACGGCGGTGGTGCTGTTGCTGCTGAGCATGCGCCGCCGGCCGCCGCAGCAGCAGGGCTGAGCCCTCGGGCCGTCCCCGTCCCCGTGCCCGTGCCCGTGCCCGCCCCCGCCCCCGGGCCCGGGGGCGGCCCGGCGGTTCAGCAGAGCGCCGTGAAGCCCGTGCAGAGCAGGCGGATGCTGCGGACGTACTTCTCGTCCTGGCCGATGCGCGGGATCAGGTCGCCCATGACCAGCGGGAACCGTTCGCACAGGTCGGCGTAGAGCTCGGCGGTGACGGTCGGCGGGGCGGCGGGCTGGTTCTGCTCCTGGAGCACGAAGCCGGTGACGTGGCTGAGCAGGGTGTCGGCGGCGGTGCCGCAGTGCTCGGCGGGCAGGCCGGCGTCGAGGAGGGTGCGCAGCAGGCGTTCCATCAGGGAGAGGCCGCCGGTGCTGAGCACGCCGGGGCTCTCGGCGAGGAGTTGGGCGCCGCCGGCGTGCTGTTTGATCTCGTGGCGCAGGGTGGTGGCCTGGGCCTCGACGCGGTCCTGCCAGCGGGCGTCGGGCGGGAGGGCGGCAAGGGCGGCGGTGCCCGCGTCGTAGGCGCGGCGGCTGATCCGGTCGGCCATCAGGGCGAGCAGTTCGTCCTTGCCGCGCACGTGGTAGTAGAGGCTGCCGGCGTGGGCGTCGAGGCGTTCGGCGACCTGGCGCATGGACAGGTTCTGGTAGCCGACCTCGGCGAACACGGCCATGCCGGCATCGACGATGCGCTCCTTGGTGAGCTTCATGCGGTCCACCGTACCTCGTTTTCCAACACTGTTCGAAAACTGTGCTAGCTTTGTCCCCATCAGGTTTTCGAACGGCGTTGGAAAACGTCCGAACCGGGGGGAGGGCCAGTCATGGACGCCATCGTCTTCAACGTGACCACGGCTGCGCTGATGGTCATGATGGTCAACTGCGGGCTCGGCGTGGTCGGCCGTGACACCCTGCGCGGACGGCCGCTCCCGTGGGCGGCGATCGCCCTGACCGCCGTCGCCGTCGGCGGGGTGCTGCTCCAGCTGGTGTGGTCCGGCGCCATGGACGCGCTGGACGCGGACCCGGCCCGGTCCGGCTGGTGGCGCGAGTACACCTCGGTGTTCATGCAGAACGGCGGCCTCTTCGGCGGCCTGTGGAACCTCGTCACCCTCGCCGCCGTCGCCGCGCTCGCCCAGTGGTACTGGGGCGGCACGCTCACCCTCGGCTTCTTCCTGGCCGGCATCCTGCTGCCCGGCCGGATCGACACCCTGCTCGGCATCGGCGGCGGCCCCAGCACCGACCCCCGCAACTTCGCGGGCAGCTCCGGCGCCACCTACTTCCTCGGCGCCACCCTGGCCCTCGCCTTCCTCACCCGCACCCGGCTCCCCAAGGAGCTCGCCCTGGCCGCCGGCGTCCCGGTGCTCGGCCTGGCGATGTGGTTCGCCCAGGAGAACGGCCACGGGCTGGTGTCGGTCTACGGCTTCGTGCTCGCCGGGGCGGTCTGGGCGGTCCGGCGGCAGGTGGTGGCGCGGCGCGGGGCGGCGGACCGGGCGGCGGCCTGACGGTAGCGCGGCCCCCGGGCCCGTCGCCCAACTCCCTTGCGGGGTACGGTGACGGGCCCGATCCCGTTCCGCGACCCGGAGGTGCCCGGTGGCCCGTCTGTACGTCCGTTCCGACCTCGACCCGAGCGACCGGGAGGCGCACGTCGCCGTCCTGGTCGTCGACCCCGACGGCACCCCGGGCGAACGGGCGCTGGACCGGCTCGGCTCGTACTGCTACGAGGGCGACCGGGCCTTCTTCCTGCTGGCGACGGACGGTTGGGCCGAGCAGAGCCGGGACGGCGACCGGTTGACGGTGTCGATCGCCGTCTACCCGTACGCCCTGGTGCAGGTGCGCGTCGACCCGTTCGACTTCCCGCTCCGTTCGGCCCTCGATCCGGAGGCCGCCGTGGTCCTCACCGCCGAGGTGACCGTCCCGGGCCTGCCGGCCCGGCTCTCCGAGGCCACCGCCGTGTTCACCGGGGCGGCCGACGTGCCCCTGGAGGTGCTGCTGGCCTCCGAGGACGACTGGCCGATGGTCCTCGCGCCCGGGCCGGCCGAGGACGAGGACGACGACGGGGCGGACGGGGCGTACGAGGGCGCCAGGGCGGTCAACTGACCTGCGAGGCGGCCATGGTGAGGATCCCGTCGAGGACTGCCGCCGGGTCGTCCGTGGTCAGCGAGTGCCCGGCGCCGGGCACGATCCGGACCCGGGCGGCCGGGGCGAGCCGGTGCAGCCGCTCGGCGACGGCCCGGGTGTCGTGCAGGGCGCTGCGCTCGCCGAGCAGGAAGAGCGCGGGCACGTCGAGGCGGGCCAGTTCGGCGTCGTCGAGGGTGGTGGCCAGCGGCAGGCGGCGGCGGAAGCCGGTCGAGGCGCGCATCAGGGTCATCAACTCGGCCTCCAGGATGGCGCTGTTGCCGACCGCCCGGGCCAGGCGGGGGCGGAGCGCGCGCGGGGCCAGGGCGGCGAGGCCGCCGAGGATCACCCAGGTGTAGAAGCGGCGGCCGACGTCGGCCAGGCCGGCCGGGTCGACCAGGGTGAGGGTGGCGGTCCGGCCGGGGTGGCGGAGCTGGTGGTGGAGGGCGATCCAGCCGCCGTAGGAGCAGCCGACCAGGTGGGCGGTGGGGACGTCGAGCGCGGCGAGGAGGTCCTCCAGCCAGTCGGCGGCGTCGTGGCCGTCCCTGATCGGGGTGGTCTGCACGCTGGCGCCCGGTTCGCCGACGGTGTCCACGGCGATGACGGGGTGCCGCTGGGCGAGGCGTTCGACGTACGCGTGCCACATCAGCGCGTTGCCGCCGGAGCCGGGGAGCAGGACGACCGGCTGTCCGTGGGCGGGGCCGGCGCGCAGGACGCGGGTGGCGCCGAAGGCGGTGGGCACGGTCGTCGCGGTGCGCTGCCCGGGCCAGAGGCGGGTCAGGGCGTGCTCGTAGGCGGTGCGGAAGCGGGCTTCGGCCTTGCCGTTCGTGAACTCGCTGATTCGCATGGTACATGTGTATCACATGCATGATACGTGTGTACCAATGTGCACCGGGACAAGGGAGGCCGAACCGTGGCCGAGAAGGTCGACCATGAGGAACGCCGACGGCAGATCGCCGAGGCCCTGCTGCGCATCGCCGACACCGAGGGCCTCCAGTCGGCCAGCATGCGGGCGGTCGCGACCGAGGCCGGCGTCTCGCTCCGGCTCGTCCAGTACTACTTCACGACCAAGCAGGGCCTGCTGCTGGACGCCCTGGCCCGGCTCGGCACCCAGCTCCAGGCCCGGATGGAGCGCTGGATCGGCGAGGCCCGCGCCCCGCGCGAGGTGGTGACCGCGATCCTCTCCTGCATCCTGCCGACCGACGCCGAGAGCCGCCGGATCACCCGGACGTACGCGGCGTACTACACGCTGGTGCTGGGCGACCCCGAGGTGCTGGAGCAGCGGGCCGCGCAGCCGCCCGTCGTCCTGGAGGGCTTCCTGGTCAAGCAGTTGCGCGCCGCCCAGGCGGCCGGAACGATCGCACCCGGGCGGGACGTCGGGATGGCCGCCGCCGGGCTGCTGGCGATGGTCAACGGGCTGGGGGCGAGCGTCCTCGGCGGCCAGCGCACCGGCGAGCAGGCGCTGGCCGTCCTCACCCACCACCTGGACGAGCTGTTCCTGGCGCCGCGCGGTTAGCGTCCCCGCTGCCCTCGGTGCCGCTCCGGCCTGCTGCCACCCCTCCGGCTGCGGGGGTTAACACCCGTACGGGAAGGGTGCTTTCCCCGTTCTGCGGCCGTGTCCGGCGCACCAGACTCGGGGCATGCCCACACAGCCCGTGACGATGACCAAGGCCGCGCCGGCTCCGGCGGCCGCCGCCCCGCAGCCGGAGGGCGGCGGCAGCGACTTCGCCCAGCTGAGCCGCCGGATCGCCGCCGAGGGCCTGCTGGACCGCCGTCCCGGCTACTACGCGGCCCGCATCGGGCTGGTGCTCTTCGCGTTCGTCGACGGCTGGTGCGCCCTGTACGCGATCGGCGACACCTGGTGGCAGCTCCTCCTGGCCGCCGTGATGGCCGTGGTCTTCGCCCAGGTCGCCCTGCTCTCGCACGACCTGGCGCACCGCCAGGTGTTCACCCGGCGGGCGCCCAGCGAGATCGGCGGCCGGATCGCCGCCAACCTGCTGATGGGCATGAGCTACGGCTGGTGGATGAACAAGCACACCCGCCACCACGCCAACCCCAACCACGAGGAGCGCGACCCGGACGTCTCGCCCGACCTCGTCGTCTGGTCCCAGCGGCAGGCCCGGCAGGCGAGCGGACTGGCCCGCTTCATCGGCCGCCGGCAGGCGTACCTGTTCTTCCCGCTGCTCCTGCTGGAGGGCCTCAACCTCAGCTTCAACAGCTTCCGGGCGCTGCGCGGCCCCGCGGTGAAGCGGCCGGTGCTGGAGGGCGTCCTGCTGGTCGTCCACTTCGCGGCCTACTTCGGCCTGGTCTTCGGCGCGTTGCCGTTCGGCAAGGCCGTGGCCTTCGTCGCCGTGCACCAGGCGCTGTTCGGCGTCTACCTGGGCTGCGTCTTCGCGCCGAACCACAAGGGCATGCTGATGGTGACGCCCGGGATGCGGCTCGACTTCCTGCGCCGCCAGGTGCTCACCTCGCGCAACGTCCGCGGCGGCCCGATCCTCGACGCGCTGATGGGCGGCCTCAACTACCAGGTGGAGCACCACCTGTTCCCCAGCATGCCGACCCCCGCGCTCGGGCGGGCCGCCCGGATCACCCGGGAGTTCTGCGCCGAGAAGGACATCCCGTACTACGAGGTCGGCCTGCTCCGCTCGTACCGGGAGATCCTCACCCACCTGCACCGGACCGGGGAGCCGATCCGTTCCGGGAGTTGAGGGGCCGCCGGGGCCGCCGGGGCCGGTACGGCGGGGATGCGCAGGAAGTCGGCGGGGCCGACTTCCTGCGCCGTGGGTTACTCCCGGCCGTTCCGGCCCGGGAGGGCACCGGGGCCGGGCGGAAGCTGGGGCGGCAGGCCGTCCCCGCCCGCGGTGAGGGTGTCCGGCATGGTGGCCGCGGTGCAGAAGCCGTACACGTACAGGTCGAACGGCTGCGAGCTGTTGTTCCGCCCGCCGGCCATCCACCCCCGGGGGCCGTGGTTCCACCAAGGCGTGCTGACGGTCATGGTGAAGTCGCCGGGGCCGGCACTCGACTGGACGCCGCCGCTGATGGCCATCTCACCGGCCGGGCACTGCCTGCTCAGCACCGTGGCCTCCTCTCCCGGCTGGAGGGTGAGGTAGTTCCCCACCGCGTGGAGCAGGAGCGGCTCGTCGGCGATCCGGGCGGGGCCGGCCTGCTCCGCGAAGGCGATGTCGGAGCCGACGGCGAGCGCCGCCAGGACCGACACGGCGATGACACGACTGCGTTTCACGAGGACCTCCCGTACGACCGATGCGTCGCGAGGCTCCATCACCGTTCCGCGGGCCTTCCACCGCCCCGTTCACCCGGAGGCCGCAAGAGGCAACGATTCTCCGCCGCCTCTTCGAGTGAGGTCAGGCGGCCCCCACCGGATGGCCGGGGTCGTCCAGCCACACCGCCTGGCCGTCCGGCGAGACGGTGAGCCCGGCGGGGGCCGTCTCCGCTACGGGATGTCGGCGACGGCGACCGTCGGCGTGTGGTCGTCGGCCTCGGCGAGGGGGGTGCCGTCGGGGGACCAGAGGGCGGCGCCGCCGCAGCCGGTCCAGGGGCCGGAGGGGCCGACGTGGTTGGCGAGGACGACGTGCATGCCGGTCTGCCGGGCGATGCCCGGGTAGACGGTGGCGCGTTCGTGGATGCCGCCGCCGGTGCCGTAGAGGGAGCTGGCGAGGTGGACGTCGCAGCCGTCGGTGCCGCCCCGGCCGGTGAGGTCGGGGAAGTGGTTGTCGAAGCAGGTGGCGAGGGCGAAGCGGAGGCCGCCGAGTTGGAAGCGGCCGTCCTGGTCGCCCGCGGTGAAGGTGCCCTGTTCGTTCTCGTAGAGGTGCTGCTTGAGGTAGGTGGTGATCAGTGTGCCGTCGGGCCCGTAGACGTAGGTGCCGATGGCGGGTCGGGGTCCGTCGGTGGGGACGGCGCAGTTGAGGACGACGGCGATGCCGGTGGCCCGGAGCGGGGCGAGGCGGGGGTCGTCCGGGGTGACCCAGAGGGTGGGGTCGGCGGCGAGGGCTTCGAGTTCGTAGCCGGTGAGGGAGAGTTCGGGGAAGACGATCAGTTCGGCGCCCTGGGCGCGGGCCTGCTCGGCGAGGGCGACGAGTTGCCGGACGTTGGCGGGGATGTCGGCGGGGGCGCAGGTCAGTTGGGCGGCAGCGATCTTCATGACGTTCAGCATCGCAGGAAGTCGGCCTGGTCGACTTCCTGTTTTCGGTGCCCCCGAAGCACTCCCGGGGGCACCTTCGGAGGTGCCTCCGGGAGTGCTTCGGGGGCCGGGGAGTGCCTCTCGACGTGACTAGATCAAATGTTCCTCAGATGAGCTCACGAACCGTCGAACCGCGACCCTAGAGTCGGTTCGCACACCCTCTGGTTCACAATTCCGATGGAGCATCATGACGTTGATACGCCTGGCAGCCCTCGCGGCATCCCTGCTGGTCGCCCCGGTCGCGGGCGCCACCACCGCCCAGGCCGTTCCGGCCGACCCGACCCCGCCCCTGAGACAGGTCTCGGTCGAGATCGACGACAGCGCCGCGCCCGTCGCGGCCGGGACGGTCTCCGCCTTCGCGGACACGAAGCTCAGCAGCGGGGTGCTGAGCTTCTGGGCGCAGAGAGGTAGCCAGGCGGGCGGCAGCTACTACTCGATGAACGCCGGGATCTCGTACAAGAAGGACAAGGGCGGCAAGATCAACGCCCGGTTCTTCTACGAGGAGGGCGGCAACAAGCACTGGGACCAGGGGGCGTTCGAGCAGAAGGCCGGCGAGACCAAGAGTTACGGCTGGGGCGGCGCCGCGCTGCCCGCGAACTGCAGCGCGGTCGGCGGCATGGAGGTCACGGGCCAGGGCACCTTCCTGACCCCGCCGGAGCACCCCTGCTGAGGGGCGTCCGGTGAGTGAGTGAGCAGGTCGGTGGGCGCTCGGGGGCGTCCACCGGCCCGCTGCGTTGTCCGAGAGAAGTGCTGCCGGAAGAGCCGATGATCGAAGCGAGTCTGTCCGCCGTTCCCGCCCTGCTGCCCGTGTTCGGGGTGGTGGCGTTGTTGTTCTGTTCCGTCGCCGTGTGGCTGGCCCGTCGGAAGGGGGCGCCGGTGGTGCCGGCCGGGCTGCTGGGGGTGTGCCTGGCGGGGGAACTGGCGGTGACCCTCACTCCGACGACCGGGGGAGCGTCGTCGCGGCCCAGCTGTTCGATCGGGCCGGAGGCGTGGGGGGAGGCGCTGTCCGAGCAGGGGGTGCTGAACGTCGGGCTGTACGTGCCGGTGGCATGGCTCGGGGTGCTGGTGTTCCGGCGGCCGGTGACGGTGCTGGCGGGCTGCGGGGTGCTGTCCGCGGTGACCGAGCTGAGCCAGACCCTGCTCGGGACGGGGCGGGCGTGTGACGCGGCGGACTTCGTCGACAACTCGGCGGGTGCGGTGCTGGGGGTGCTGCTCGGGGTCGCTTGGGTGCTGGTGCGGCGACGGGGGCTGCCGGAGCCGGTGCGGGACGTCCGGAACGGGGTGGTGCTGGGCGTGGTGGGGTCGGTGGCCGTGGGGCTGGCGCTGTATGTCGCCGTTCCGGTCTACCGGAATCCTGCGGGCTTCGTCCGGTCGGAGACGGAGGACATCGTGACGGTGACGGAGGACGCGAAGCGGTTGTTCGGGGCGGAGGTGAAGGTGCTGACCACCTCGTCGGGCGGCGCCGTGCTGAGCGTCGGCACGGACCGGGGCACCTTCGAGCTCGAACAGCCGGGCGGGCGGCTGGCCTTCGTGGATGCGCTCTCCGGGCAGGTCGTCGCACAGCAGGGCTGAGGGTTAGGCGTGGTGGTCGAACTCGCCGGCCTTGATGCCCTGAAGGAGCGCGGCGAGGGCGGCCGGTGTGGTGCGGAGGACGAGGTGGCCGTCGTCGGACTCGCGCAGTTCGACGGACCTGTCGGCCGCACGCACCTCCACGCACTCGTTGTTCGCGGCGCTGTAGCTCGCCTTCTGCCATTGATGCATTCTGGCCTCCGAGAGGTCGAGCTCGTTCATCCGGACCTCGACGCACGCGTTGTTCGCGCCGGAGTAGCTGGACTTCTGCCACATCGAGTCATGCATCCGCTCTCCGCAAGCTCGGTCGGCCCGTCGCGCGTTGGCCGCGCGACGGGCTGGGAGGTTAGGCGTGGTGGTCGAACTCCCCGGCCTTGATGCCCTGGAGGAGGGCGGCGAGGGCGGCCGGTGTGGTGCGGAGGGCGAGGTGGCCGTCGTCAGACTCGCGCAGTTCGACGGCCCCGTTGGCTATACGGACCTCCACGCACTCGTTCGAAGCCCCGCTGTAACTGGACTTCTGCCACATGGAGTCACGCATACTTGCCTCGCATCTCATACTCGATGGATCGAATGAACTCCCGCGACTTGGGCTCGGAGAGCGCAACGGAGTTTAGGCGTGCGAACACATCTCGATGGCGCGTCAGGCTCGGCTGGGCGTCGAAGTACATGCTGCCCATTGCAGTATCCATCTGGAGTGTGGCGAGTTCGGGTACGGGGCCCTCGATGAACATGATGTTCTCGCCGCCGCCGGGGAAGGTGTCGAGGTCGAAGGGCACTACGCGGACGGAGATTCGACCAGTCAGCGAGTCGTCGACGAGATGATTCAGCTGATCGGCGAGGACCCGGGGTCCTCCGAACTGCATTCGCAGCGCTGCTTCATGGATGAACGACGCGTACGGTGTTTTGCCATGTCGAACAGCCTCCTTCCGCTGCATGCGGAAGGACGTCCGTACGTCGAGGTCGTGGCTGGGAGGCGAAGGAGTGAAGCGTGAGAACATCGCAGCCGCGTAGTCCTCGGTCTGCTGCAGGCCCGGGACGTACGTCGTGGCCCAGGTCGAGATGCTGTGCGCGTTCGCCTCAAGCTCGGCGATCTCCAGAAAGTCCGTGGAAAGCGTCCCGCGATACTTCTCCCACCAGCCCTTCCCGCGCTCCGAGACCATGTCGGCCAAGGCATCGATCAGTGGCTGGTTGCCGCAGAGGCATGCCGCGGCTATGGTGCGCAGCCGCTCGACGCTGATGCCGCTCTTCCCGGTCTCCATCTGGGTGACCTGGGCGGCGTGGATGCCGAGTTCGCGTGCCAGCTGGTTGCCGCCGAGGCCGGCCTGCTCCCGCATCCTTCGCAGCTCAGTTCCCACTCGCCGTTGGCGCAGGGTTGGGTTCGGTCGAAGGGCCATGGCGTCCTCTCTGCGGGTGCTGCGACCAGTCTGCCCCACGTTAGAGGGAAGTTTTGCGCGAAGGTCTTAAGCGAAAGACTGTGTGCGCTATCGTCGTTCTCACTTCGATCCGACGGATCGTCAGTAACGCTTGCCAGCAAGCGCCGCAGAGCAGCCATGCCCATCTGCCTGGCCTGGCTCACGGCGACGTGTGTCCGCCGGATTCCCCCTCTCAACCACGCCCGGGAGAACTCCCATGCGTCACCTCAACACGCCCTCGCTCGCCCTTGGCCGCCAGTCCCTCCAGGACGCCATGGTCCGCCTCGGCTGGCCCGCCACCACCATCTTCGAGGCCGAACTCTGCCTCCACGAACTCCTCGTGAACGCCTGGCACCACGGCAAGACCCCCGCCCCCGTCGTCCAGATCCTCGCGATGACCCGCAACACCCTCCGGGTCTCCGTCTCCGACGAGAGTCCGCTCTTCCCCGACCTCCACGCCCCCTCCGTCCTCGCCGAGTCCGGGCGCGGGCTCCAGCTGGTCGAGGGCCTCACCACCCGCTGGGGCGTCGACCCCCGCGAGCACGGCAAGGTCGTCTGGTTCGAGCTGGACGGTGGCCAGTGAGCCGCCACCCCATGCAGCCGACCGATCCCCGGATCCGCGCTTTCACGGACGCCCACATCCGTACGCTCCTCGCCGAACTCGACGAGCGCGGGCGCAAGTTCGGCCTGATCTTCCCCTCGGTCGCCACCGACCGCACCCTCGACGGCCGCGTCCTGGTCTGCTTCAACACGGCCCCGGCGTCGACCCTGCTGAACCTCCTCACCCTCCTCCTCGACGCCGACCGCGACCGAGACCGAGACCGCGAGCGGAACACCCCGTGCGGTTCCTGATCGCCGCCGCCTTCGCGACGCTCCTCGCCCTCGCGATCGCCACGGTCGCCCTGGGCGTCGTCACCGCCCTCCGGGCGGCTCCGCCGGAGCCCGACGAGGAGGCCTGAGCGCGAACAGCCGAAGAGGGCCGCCACCGCCCCCGGCGATCACGGCCCCCTGCTGTTCTGCCCGCCCTGCTCAGGCCTTCTTCTCGAACCCCGCGATCAGTTCGCGCGGGTCGAAGGTGACCCGGATCCGCGCGATCTTCCCGTCCTCCACGTGCATCCAGTTCGCCGTCGGTGCCGGCGGCGCGATGCTGGTGTTCAGCTCGAACCAGGTGATGACCTCGTCGCCCTCCGCCACCCGCACCTTCACGTCGATCTTCTCCAGCGCCTGACCGAGCCCCCGCAGCCCGCCCAGCGCCTGGTCGATCCCGGCCGCCTTGCCGAGCGGGCCCACGAAGTCGACGTCCTCGGCCAGCAGGCCCCGGAGGGTGTCGAAGTCGCCTGCCTCCCAGGCGGTGAAGTAGGTCTCGGCCAGCTCTCGCGCGTTCTTCGTCGTCGTCATGCCTCCATCCTTCCGCCACCTCATCCATCCGTCCAACAGATAGATCCGATGCCAGTTATCATCATCAGTTATGGAGATGCACCAGCTGCGCTACTTCGCCGCCGTCGTCGACGAGGGTTCCTTCACGGCCGCCGCCGCCCGCCTGCACGTCAGCCAGTCCGGAGTGAGCACCCAAGTGGCCAAGCTGGAGAAGGAGTTGGGTCAGACCCTGCTCGACCGCAGCGGCCGCCGGGTCCACCTCACCCCGGTCGGCGAGGCCATCCTCCCGCTCGCCAAGAACGCGCTGGCCACCCTGGACGCCATCCAGCACACCGCCGCCGAGTTCGCCGACGCCGTACGCGGCCGGGTCCGGCTCGGCATGATCATGGGCTGCTCGATCCCGCCGTTCCTGGACACCGTGGCCGACCTCGGCCGCACCCACCCCGGTATCGAGCTGAGCCTCCACGAGGGGCACTCCGACCTGCTCCAGTCCCGGGTCCTGGCGGGCGCCCTCGACCTGGCCCTGATCGGCTACGCGGGCGAGGTGGCCCCCGGCCTGGAGGTCGGGGTGGTGGTCGACGACCCGATCGCCGCCGTCGTTCCCGTCGGCCACCCCCTCGACCGTCCGGGGCTGACCCTCGCCGACCTGCGCGGCGAGAAGATCCTCTGCCTCTCCCCGGGCACCGGGCTCCGTGCCGCCTACGACCGCTCCTGCGCCCAGCTCGGCCTCGACCCGCGCGTGGACATCGAGGCCAGCTCCCCGGCGGCGGTGCTCCGCCTGGCCGAGCGCGGCGCCGGGGTGGCCGTGCTCAGCGCCTCCGCCGTGGAGGGCGCCGGCCTGCGGGCCGTCCCGCTGACGGACGCCGCCACGAACGCCCGCCTCGGCCTGGTCGCCCGCCGCGACCAGCACTCCCCGGCCGTGCGCCTCCTCCACGGCAAGCTCACGGCGGCGATGCGGACCGACTGAACTGCCACTCCTGACAAGCGATGTGATGGAGTGGAACTCCGAGCCCGAGCCCGAGGAGGCCGTCGTGTCCCGCACGCCGCAGGAGATCTTCCAGAGCTACGTCTACGCCGGTGCGATGACCCGCAACGCCGACGCCCTCGCCGAGTGCTTCACCGAGGACGGCATCCTGGAGGCACCGCTGATGCCCGCCGGCGCCGCCTTCCCCCGGCGGCTGGTGGGTCGCGAGGAGATCCGCACCGTCATGGCCGCGTACTACGCACGGAGCGAGGCGAAGGCCGACCGCCCGCCGAACGTCGAGAAGTCCGCGTACGTGCTGCACACCACCGCCGACCCGGACGTGTTCATCGCCGAGATCGACACAGTCTTCGACGGGGACGAGGGCGAGGAGGACAGGGCCGTCTCCCTGGTGCAGATCGTCCGCGTCCGGGACGGCAGGATCGCCCGCCTCCGGGACTACTTCGCCCCCGACCTCATGAGCTGAACGGGCCGGCCGGCCCCTTCCATCGCCGGTCAGCCCGTGCAGCGCCGGCCGGCCTTTCCACCGCCGGTCAGCCCTTCCACCGCGGGTCACGCCCCGAGGCCGCCAACGCGCGCTCCCACGCCGAGGCGTCCTCGGGCACTGCCACCGGCTCCGCGAACCCGCCGTACTGCCGGAACAGTTCGGCGTTCTCCGCGACGATCCCGCCCACCAGCAGGGCCAGTTCCTCGTCCACCTCGATCGCGCCGCCGACGGCCCGCGCCACGTCCCAGCCGTGCAGCAGCAGCTCCAGGACCAGCATCCGGGCGATCCCCACCGCCGGGAACGGCGAGCCGCCGAGGTCGACGTCCCCCTCCCAGGCCGCCGGGTCGGCCCAGGCCGCCACCGCCCGCTCCAGCTGGGCCGCGTACCCGGCGCGCCAGTCCGGATCCGCCGTGAAGTCCCGCTCGACCAGTGCCGCGGGCAGTTCGAGGCGCCGGGCCCGGTGCTCCAGGCCGTGCGAGGTGTACAGCACCCAGTGGTTGATCAGCGTCCGGGTGTCGAACTCCCCGCAGGGCGTCGGCGCGTCCATCGAGGCCCCGGCCGGGACGCCGGCGGCGACCTCGGAGGCGACGGCGGCGGCACGGGCCAGGAAGGGGTGCAGGGGGTGGGCGTTCATGCCCCGATCGTGCGCCGGGGGGCGCCGCCCGGTCTTGAAGAAACGCGACGACTAGCCTGGCCCCATGGTTGCCCCCGACCCTCCCGACCTCGGGCGCGGCGTGCTCCACCCGGCCCGGGCCGCCGAGCTGATCAGCGTCGAACGGCTCGCCCCCGCGCCCGCCGTGGCGCGCTTCGTGGAGTTCTACTGGGTGGTCCGCTGGGACCTGGCCGGCCGGCCGCCGTACGAGCAGAAGGTGCTCGCCCACCCGAACGTCCACCTGGTCTTCGAGGCCCCGCGGGCCCGCGTCTACGGGGTGGACCGCTCGCTCTTCGTCCGCCGCCTCGAAGGCACCGGGCACGTGCTGGGCGTGAAGTTCCGGCCCGGCGCCTTCCGGCCCTTCGCGGGGCACGCGGTGAGCGCCCTCGCCGACCGGTCCGTCCCCGCCGCCGACTACTTCGGGCCGGGGGCGGACGAGGCCAACGCCCTGGTCCTGGACGGGCCGGGCGCCGCGCGGGCCGACGCCTTCCTGCTGCCGCGCCTGCCCGCGCCCGACCCGGTGGCCGAGGAGGTCGCCGCGATGGTGGAGCGGATCACCGGCTCCCCGGACCTGCGCCGGGTGGACGACCTGGCCCGCGAGCTGGGCCTGAGCGTCCGCCGTCTCCAGCGGCTGTTCGCCGAGTACATCGGCGCCTCCCCGAAGTGGGTGCTGCGCCGCGCCCGGCTCCACGAGGCCGCCGAACGGGCCGCGGCGGAAGGGGCGTTGGACCTGGCGGCGCTCGCCGTCGAACTCGGCTACGCCGACCAGGCCCATCTCACCCGGGACTTCACCGCGGCGGTCGGCACCTCCCCGGCCCGCTACGCGGGTTCGGGCTGAACATCAGGCGACTCAGGCGGCCGCCGTCGCCGCCGCGGCCGCCTCGGCGGCGGCCCGGCCACGGGCGCCGGCCCGCTTGGCGTAGGTGATGGTGAAGTAGATCAGCCCGCCGAGCACCGCGAACGGAAGGACGCTGTTGATGGTGACCACCGTGCCGTGCGAGAGCGTGTAGACGAACACGATCCGCAGCGCGGCCTCCAGGATGAACGCGGTGCCCCAGACGACGGTCAGGTTGCGCTGCACCAGCCGGAAGCCCGGGTACTGCCACATCGAGTTCCACCAGGAGACCATCTCCGGGGTGCCGTCGGTGGCGAACTTGCGGCCGAAGTAGAACATGATCGGCTTGGGCGCGGCCAGCGAGGCGAGGTAGAGCACGCCGAGCAGGCCCGAGACGAAGGAGTCCTTGGCCAGCAGCATCTTCGGGTCGGTCGGGCCGACCAGCGAGACCACCAGCGTCAGGGCGACGAAGACCAGCGAGACGACGGCGAACTCGTCGATCCGGCGGTGCCAGGCGAGGTAGATCACCGTGTCGAGCACCGGGCCGAGGCCGGAGAGCAGGATGGCGGTGGACTCGTTGTAGCCGTGGTCGTGCAGCTGGTTGTAGATCATGATCGGCGCGACCACGTTGAAGGCGATGCTGATCAGCCAGCCGAGCGCGGCGGCCTTGCCCTTGCGGGCAGGAGCGGTCGGAGCTACCGCAGTTGACATGGTGGTGTCCCCCGGACGAAACGGTGTGCATGGGCGGCGCCATTGTGGCGGAAGCGACGGTCGGCTGCACAACCCGACGATGTCGACTAATCGTCAGTGGGCTGACGAGGCCCGCCCGCGGCCCGGCCCCAGCCCCGGCCCCAACCCCGGCCCCAGCCCCGGCTACGCCCCGAGGAAGCGCTGAAGCTCGTCCAGTACGAAGTTCGCCCCGGTGTACCCGATCCCCTGGAACCACAGCTGGTCGTCCACCGGGAACGCCCGGTGCGCCTTGACCGCCCCGAGGCCCTGCCACCCCGGGCTCGCCAGCGCCGCCTCCTCGCCGGCCTTCTCCGGATCGCCGTAGGTCGCGTACAGCAGCAGGTCGCCGTCCGCCCTGCCGATCTGGTCGAGCGGGATCTCGAAGTCGGACTGGTCGACGTTCTGCGCGTCCGGCCGCCCCACCTCGGCGTCGGCCAGCACGCTGCCGGGGAAGCTCTGCCGCCCGAACAGCCGGATCCCGCCGCCCTCCGTGAACCGCACCAGGCTCACCTTGCGCCCGGACAGCTTCGCCGCCGCCAGCGCCCCCGCCACCTGCCCGGCGTGCTTCTGGTACGAGGCGACGAAGGCCGCCCCGGCCGCCACCCGGCTCAACGCCTGGGCGTGCAGCTGGAAGTTCGCCTTCCAGGGCGCCCCGGTGGTCTGGGTGAGCACGGTCGGGGCGATCGCCCGCAGCTGCTCGTACCGGTCGCCGTCGCGGGTCTGGTTGGAGAGGATCAGGTCCGGCCGCAGCGCCCGGAGGGCGGCGAGGTCGGGCGCGCCGGCCGGGCCGACCAGCCGGACGCCCGCCGTGCGGGAGGCCGGCCAGTAGGCGGGGAAGCCGGTGTCGGCGGCCGGGAGCGCGGCCCCGACCGGGGTGATGCCCAGGGTCAGCACGGAGTCGAGCACGTCGGTGTCCAGCACGACCACCCGCAGCGGCTCGCCCGGCACCTGCACCGGCCCGGTCGCGGCGTTCACCGTCACCGGGGGCGGCGGGGTGGGGGAGGGCGTGCCGCTCGCCTCGAAGTCCGCGGCCGGCGGCTGCGAGCCCCCGGAGCCGCTGCACGCCGTGAGCGCGGCGGCCCCGCCGAGTCCGCCGAGCCCGGCGAGGAACGTACGGCGGGAGATCCGGGGCATCGGCGGGTCCTCGGGCGGTGAGGCTGCGGTGGGCCCGTCGATTATGTCCGAAATGGTGGCTAAAAGGTCGTTAAGCGTCCACGGCACCGGCGGTTTCCGCCGCCACCGTCCACGGCGCCCCCGGCACGACCAGCGGAGTGCCCGTCACCGGGTCGGGCACCACCACCGAGTCCAGCCCGAACACCTCGCGCACCAGCTCCGCCGTCACCACCTCGCCCGGGGGGCCCTCGGCGACCACCCGGCCGTCCCGCATCGCCACCAGGTGGTCCGCGTACCGGGCCGCCTGGTTGAGGTCGTGCAGCACGGCGACGACCGTCCGGCCGCGCTCGACGTTCAGCCGGCGCACCAGGTCCAGCACCTCCACCTGGTGCGCGATGTCCAGGTAGGTGGTCGGCTCGTCCAGCAGCAGCACGTCGGTGCCCTGGGCGAGCGCCATCGCGATCCAGGCCCGCTGGCGCTGCCCGCCCGACAGCTCGTCCATGCTGCGCTCGGCCAGCTCCGCCGTCGAGGTGCGCTCCAGCGCCTCGGCGACGGCCGCCTCGTCCTCCGCCGACCACTGCTGCCACCAGCTCTGGTGCGGCTGGCGGCCGCGCGAGACCAGGTCCGCCACCGAGATGCCCTCCGGCGCGGTCGGCGACTGCGGCAGCAGGCCGAGCCGCTGGGCGATCCGCTTGGTCGGGATCCGGGCCAGCTCCTCGCCGTCGAGCAGCACCGCGCCGCGCACCGGCTTCAACAGCCGGCCCAGCGCCCGCAGCAGCGTCGACTTGCCGCAGGCGTTCGGGCCGACGATCACCGTCACCCGCCCGTCCGGGATGCCGACGTCCAGGCCCTCGACGACCGTGCGCGCCTCGTAGGCCAGGGTGAGGCCCCGGGCCTCCAGGCGGTGCGGGCCCGCCGTCGTACGGTGCGTGCTCGCGGTCATCGGGAACCTCCACGGCGGGATCGGATCAACAGCCACATCAGGTACGGCGCGCCGACCATGCCGGTCACCACGCCCACCGGCAGCTCGGTCGGGGCGAGCAGCCGCCGGGCGATCAGGTCCGCCAGGACCACCACCAGCGCCCCGGTCAGCGCCGAGCACAGCAGCGGCACCTGCGCCGAGCGGGCCAGCCGCAGCGCGATCTGCGGGGCCATCAGCGCCACGAAGTCCACCGGCCCGGCGGCGCCCGCCGCGCAGGAGGCCAGCACGATGCCCAGCAGCGCCATGCCCAGCCGGATCCGGTCCAGCCGCAGCCCGAGGCCCACGGCCGTCGCGTCGTCGAAGGAGATCGACCGCTGCGCCCGCGCCGCCCACAGCGCCACCGGCAGGGCCGCCAGCAGCACCCAGGCCAGCCACCCGGCCTGGTCGAAGCCGGTGCCGTTCAGGCTGCCCGTCATCCACACCTTCGCGGCCTGCGCCTGGAAGCCGTCGCCCTTGGTCAGGAAGACGGAGGTCAGCGAGGACAGCGCCACGCTGATCCCGATCCCGATCAGCACGAAGCGCTGGGCGTGCAGCCCCCGCCGCCAGGCCAGCGCGTACACCAGCAGCCCGGCCGCCAGCCCGCCGCCGACCGCCGCGTACGGCGCCTGCCCGGTCGAGCCGACCACCCCGTACGCCGTCAGCCCGACCACGGTGACGGTCGCGCCCCAGGTCACGCCCACCACGTCCGGGCTGGCCAGCGGATTGCGGGCCACCGTCTGCACCAGCGCCCCGGCCAGCCCGAGCGCCGCCCCGACCAGCAGCCCCACCACCACCCGCGGCAGCCGGAACTCCCCGACCACCAGCTCGTCCGGACTCGGCTGCCCCAGCACCACCTTGACCACCTCGCCCGGCGAGACGGTCGACTCACCCAGGCACAGCGAGGCCACCACCGTCGCCGCCAGCACGACCAGCAGCCCGGCGGCGGCCAGCGCCGACCGCCGGTGCAGCAGGAACGAGGCCCGCCCGGCCCGCACCACCGAGTAGCCCCGGAGCGAAACCGACGTCATGCGCCCACCTCGCTGCGCTCGGCAGGGGCATGCCCCAACGCGCGCCTCTCAACGGTTCCCTCGCTGCGCTCGCTCACGCCGCCACCACCTTCCGCCGCCGCACCAGGGCCACCAGCACCGGCACCCCCACCAGCGCCGTCATCACGCCCGCCGGGACCTCCGAGGGCGGGAACAGCACCCGGCCGAGGGTGTCCGCGAGCAGCAGCAGGGCCGGGCCGAGGACGGCCGAGAAGGCGAGGATCCAGCGGTGGTCGGCACCGGCCACCGCCCGGGCGGCGTGCGGCACGGCGAGGCCGATGAAGGCGATCGGGCCGGCCGCCGCGACCGCCGAGCCGGTCAGCACGGTGGCGCCCAGCGCGCCGACCGCCCGGACCAGGCCGGTCTTCGCGCCCAGCCCCTTCGCGGTGTCCTCGCCGAGTGCCAGCGCGTCCAGCCCGCGCGCCACCGCCACCACCAGCACGGTGCCGACGGCCAGGAACGGCAGCAGCTGCCAGGCCACGTCCGCCGTCCGGCCGGAGAGCGAGCCGACGTGCCAGAACCGGAACTGGTCCATGGTGGCCGCGTCGGTGGTCAGCACCAGGGTGTTCAAGGAGGCGATGAACGCGGACATCGCCGAGCCGGCCAGTGCCAGCTTGATCGGCGTCGCCCCGCCCCGGCCGCGCCCGGCCAGGCCGTACACCAGCACGGTGGCGATCACGGCGCCCGCGAAGCCGAACCAGACGTACCCGGTGAGGGTGGAGACCCCGAAGCCCGAGATGGCGACCACCACGCCCGCCGCCGCGCCCTGCGAGACCCCGAGGATGCCGGGGTCGGCGATCGGATTGCGGGTCAGGCCCTGCATCACCGCGCCGGCCAGCCCGAGCGCGGCGCCCACGGCCAGCCCGACCACCGTCCGGGGCACCCGCAGCTCGCGGATCACCACGGCGTCGGCGGAGCCGCCGCCGTGCAGCAGCGCGTCGACGGTCGCCGACAGCGGCACCGTGCGGCTGCCGACCGCCAGGCTCAGCAGCACCGCGACGGCCAGCACGGCCAGTGCGGCGGCGAGCCACAGTATTCGGTGACGGGGAGTCCGCCGTCTGCCCGGCGGTGCGGTGGTGGTGCCGGTCGGTGCGGTGGTGTCGGTCATGAGCCCTCTCCGCGGAAAACTCAGGTAAACCTAAGTTCCGCCTCGGAGGCGGGGCAAATCGCCTCGTCCCGGCCCGGGCCCGTTGGGTAGCCTGGCGGCATGCCCGCGACCCCGCCCGCCCCGCTCACCGTCGGCTTCGACCTGGACATGACGCTGCTGGACACCCGGCCCGGCATCCACGCCACCTACCGGGCGCTCTCCGCCGAGACCGGCGTCCCCGTCGACGCCGACCTGGTGGTCACCCGGCTCGGCCCGCCGCTGCTGGACGAGATCCGCAACTGGTTCCCGGCCGAGGAGGCCGAGCGGGCCGTCGCCCGCTACCGCGAGCTGTACCGCGAGCACGCCTTCGCCCCGACCGTGCCGCTGCCCGGCGCCCACGCCGCCGTCGAGGCGGTCCGCGCCCACGGCGGCCGGATCGCCGTGATCACCGGCAAGTACGAGCCGAACGCCCGCCTCCACCTGGAGCACGCCGGACTGGACGCGGACGTCCTGGTCGGCGACCTCTGGGCGGAGACCAAGGGCGAGGCGCTGCGCGCGCACGGCGCGAGCATCTACGTCGGCGACCACCTCGGCGACATCGTCGGCGCCCGGCACGCGGACGCCGTCGCGGTCGCCGTGGCCACCGGCCCGTACGACGCCGACCGGCTGCGCGAGGCCGGGGCGGACGTGGTGCTCACCGACCTCACCGGCTTCCCGGAGTGGCTCGACCGGCACCTCGGCCCGAACCAGGACTCCCGGGGCCAGGACTCCCGGGGCTAGGACTCCTGGGGCGCGATCCGGGCGCGCTGGGCCCGGGCGTTCAGGAACAGCCCGGTCAGCGCGGACAGGAAACCGGCCGGCATCAGCATGCTCAGCCAGTACATGGCCGTCGGCAGCGGCGTCAGGTGCAGGAACAGCGGGACGAAGGTGACCAGGGTGGCGAGCGCGCCGACGCCGAAGACCACCGTCCCGGCCTTGACGTACACGTCGCCGGGTTCGGCGCTCTGGCTGCTCACGTCCGCTCACTCCTCCGAGCCGCGCCGGGCCGCCCGTCCGGGGCCCGGTCCGCGCCCCAGTCTGGCAGAACCGCCCCCGCGGCGGCCCACCGGAGCGGCTCGGTCACGTTGCGCAGTTTCCCGGCAGCGATGCGTTTTGATCCCTGCTGGGCGAGGGTATGCAGGGGGTGCCGAGGGGCGCTACAGGTGCGTCCCGTGTCCTCAGACCCGGGGGTGTGAGCCGATGGACTGCGCAGAACCGCGCCCCGGCCGTGCCAGTACCGGGTCGTCCGTGACCGCGAGATCCCCGCGCGCCCGTCGGCCCCTCCGGCCCTCGGAACGCGGAGCGATCGCGGACCGCTGACGAGGCAGTGACGGACCATTAGTCTGCTCCTGACAACGCGCCGGCCGTGAGCGCCCACGGGCTCCGAGTCGAGGTCGGCCGTCTTTCTCCCCACACCACCCAGTGATCCCCGGCCAGGGCCGGGATCCCTCACACCCATTCGAGGACTGTTCGAGATGCCCACCGGCCAGGTCAAGTGGTTCAACGAGACGAAGGGCTTCGGCTTCCTGTCGCGCGACGACGGTGACGACGTCTTCGTCCACACCAAGGCGCTGCCCGCCGGTGTCACCGTGCTGAAGCCGGGCCAGCGGGTCGAGTTCGGCGTGGTCGCCGGGCACCGCGGGGACCAGGCGATGGCCGTGCAGCTGCTGGACGCGCTGCCGTCGGTGGCCGCCGCCCAGCGCCGCAGCGCCGACGACATGGCGCCGATCGTCCAGGACCTGATCACCACCCTGGACGCGGTGCTGCCCGGCCTCCAGCGCGGCCGCTACCCGGCCAAGCCGACCGGCCAGAAGCTGGCCGGTCTGCTGCGCGCGGTGGCCGACCAGTTCGACGTCTGAGGCCCCGAGGGGTCTAGAACGCGAGCGCACCCGGGTCGAGCGGGGGCACCAGCCCCTCCGCGGCGGCCCGGGTGAGCAGCGCGCGGACGGCCTGGTAGCCCTCCTCGCCGAGGTCGGCGGTGAACTCGTTGACGTACAGCCCGATGTGCTGGTCGGCCACGGCCGGGTCCATCTCCTGGGCGTGCGCCAGCACGTACTCCCGGCTGGCGGCCGGATCCGCCCAGGCCTGCCGGACGGACGCGCGGATCGTCGCGGCGAGCTCGCGCAGCCGCTCGGCGCCCAGCGAGCGCCGGGCCACGATCGCCCCCAGCGGGATCGGCAGGCCGGTCTCCGCCTCCCAGGCCTCGCCCATGTCGGCCAGGCTGTGCAGGCCGTACTGCTGGTACGTGAAGCGGGCCTCGTGGATCACCAGGCCGGCGTCCACCCGGCCGTCCCGGACGGCGGGCATGATCTCGTGGAACGGCAGGACGACGATCTCGCCGAAGCCGCCCGGCACCGCCTTCGCCGCCCAGAGCCGGAACAGCAGGTAGGCGGTGGAGCGCTCGGAGGGCACCGCGACGGTGCGCCCGGCCAGGTCCGCGGGCGAGGCCACGCCCGGCAGGGTGAGCACCAGCGGCCCGCAGCCGCGCCCCAGCGCGCCGCCGCAGGGCAGCAGGGCGTACTCCTCCAGGACCCACGGCAGCGCGCCGTAGCTGATCTTCAACACGTCCAGCTCGCCGCGCTCGGCCAGGCCGTTGGTGATGTCGATGTCGGCGAAGGTCACCTCGGGGGCGTCCGCCCCGGGGACGGCGCCGTGCGCCCAGGCGTGGAACACGAAGGTGTCGTTCGGGCAGGGCGAGTACGCGATGCTCAGCCGTTCAGCCACGGCCGGCCTCCTCGATCAGTTCTCGGACGGGAAGCGCGGCGAAGGCCCGCTCCAGGGCGGCCAGCGCCTCGCCGATCCGCCAGGCGGCCCGGTCGCGCGGGCCCACCGGGTTGGACACGGTGCGCAGCTCGAAGGCCGGCACGCCGAACCGGGCGGCGGCCTCGGCCACGCCGAAGCCCTCCATCGCCTCGGCCGCGGCCCCCGGGTGACGGGCGGCCAGCGCGGCGGCCCGCTCGGTGCTGCCGGTCACCGTGGAGACGGTCAGCACCGGGCCGGTCACGGCCCGGACGTCGCGGTCCGCCAGGGCCCGTTCGGCCAGGGCGACGACGGCCGGGGGAGGGGTGTGCCGGGTGGTGCCGAAGCCCAGCTCGGTGACGTCGGCGAAGCCCTCGGGGGTCTCGGCGCCGAGGTCGGCGGCCACGACCGCCGACGCCAGCACGGTCGCGCCGACCGGCGCGTGCGGGGCGAAGCCGCCGGCGATCCCGGCGGAGGCGACCAGGCCGTACGGGCCGGCCGCCAGCGCGGCGCCGGCGCCCGCCGCGGCTGCCGCCGGGCCGACGCCCGCGGCCAGCACGTCCACCGGCGCGCCCGCGCAGCGGTGCAGGGT
>NZ_JBHZCN010000085.1:0-42109 GCF_042755465.1 Kitasatospora sp. NPDC059160
CCCACCCCCTCCACCGCCCCCTCCCGCAGCGCGTCCCTCTCGCCTTGGGCGGGTGGTGGGGGGGGAGGGGGTGGTGGGCGCGCGGGGCGTTGCCCGCGCGCCCGTGCAGGTGGGTTTCCGGCTCCTTGGGGGTGGTCAGACGGGGATGGTGGGGTGGTGGGTGCTGAGGAGGTGCCAGAAGCGGGGGGTGAGGGGTGGGGTGGGGGTGGTGGGGTGGGTGGTGGTGCCCCAGTGGGAGGGGATGTGGTGTTCCTGGTGGAGGACGGGGAGGACGGCGGCGAGGTCGGGTTCGGGGACGGGGACGAGGCGGGCGATCGGGCGGAGGTGGGGTTGCCAGCGGCCGGCCACGCACTGGCGGAGCAGGGCGTCGAGGGTCTCGCGGCGGCCGGTGGCCTCGACGAGTTCGGTGAGGCGCAGGCCGAGGACCTGGGCGAGGGCGTGGGTCTGGTCCGGGTCGCCGTCCCAGTCGCCGGTCAGTTCGGCCTGGCGGTAGGTGGGCAGGGGGATGCCGACCCGTTCGGCGACGGTTTCCGGGGGGAGTTCCCGGGCGAGGCGGTGGTCGCGCAGGCTGACGGGGTGGCCGGGCATCAGGGCGGCGGCCGGGCACCAGAGGGCGCGGGCCAGGGCGATGAACTCGGTCTCGCCGGGGCGCAGCACGCCGTCCTCCCAGGCGAGGACGTGGCCGGGCAGCAGTCGGACGCCGTGTGCGGCCATGCCCTCGGCGACCTGCTCGGGGGTCAGCCCGAGGCCGGTTCGGTGAGCCCGGGCGGCCTCCGGCGAGAACGGCACCGGGGCGGGGGCGGCGACGGGGGGCTTTCTGCGGCGCATGGCCGAACCGTAGGCGTGGCCTGCGGCGCGGCCCCAGCCGCCGAACGCACGAAGCGGGGGCGCCGGGCTCTCGGTGGTACTGGGCGATCGCACAGGGCGGGGGCGGGTGCGTCGTGTGACCAACCCCTCCGTGACCTCGGTTGACTCCCGGTTCGGGCGCGTGATGGGATCCTGGGGCCAAACGGAGGCATGGAGAGGAAGCCGGTGCGAGTCCGGCGCGGTCCCGCCACTGTCACCGGGGAGCACGCTCGGAAAGTGCCACGGCGGACCGTCAGGGGCCGTTGGAAGGCCCGGGGGTGCGTCGGACCCGGAAGCCAGGAGACTCTCGCCCCCGGTACGTCGATCCAGGGCGCGGACCCTGAGTGAGGACACCCACGCGATGCAGGCTGCCCCGCCCGGTTGGATCCCCGGCTTCTCGATGTTGTGCGCCCGCTGACCCGCGCCGCCGCCTTCGGCCTGGGCGCGCTCGTGGGCTACGCCGCCGACGCCCGGTACGCCGACCCGCGCCGCGGCCACCCCGTCGCCCTGTTCGGCACGGCCGCGGGGCGGCTGGAGCGGCGGCTGTGGCGCGACGACCGGGCAGCAGGAGCCGGGTACACCGCGGTGTGCGTGGGTGCGGTCGCGGCCGGCGCGCTCGCCCTGGACCGTACGGTCGGGCGCCGTCCGCTGGGCCGGGCCGCGTTGGCGGCGGCGGCGACCTGGACGGTGCTCGGCGGCACCTCGCTGACCCGGGAGGCCCGCACCGTCGGACGCTCGCTGGCCGCGGGCGACCTGACGGCGGCCCGGGAGCGGCTGCCGCACCTGTGCGGGCGGGATCCGAGTGCCCTGGACGGGCAGCAGATCGCCCGGGCGGTGGTCGAGTCGGTGGCCGAGAACACGGCGGATGCCGTGGTGAACGCACTGGCCTGGGGTGCCCTGGCGGGCACGCCGGGGCTGCTGGCGTTCCGCGCGGTGAACACCCTGGACGCCATGGTGGGCCACCGCTCGCCCCGCTACGCCCGCTTCGGCTGGGCCTCGGCCCGGCTGGACGACGTGGCGGGCTGGCCGGGCGCCCGGCTGACGGCCCTGCTGACGGTGGCCGCCGCGCCCGAGCCCCGGACCGCCTGGCGGGTCTGGCGCCGGGACGGCTCCGCGCACCCGAGCCCGAACGCGGGCCAGGCCGAGTCGGCCTTCGCGGGGGCGGTCGGGGTCCGGCTGGGCGGGACGTTGCGGTACGGGGAGCGGGTGGAGCACCGGCCCGTCCTGGGTGCGGAGTTGCGGCCGGTGACGGTGGACGACATCGAGCGGGCCTGCACGCTGTCCCGGCGGGTGGGCGCGCTGGCGCTGGGTACGACGGTCGCGGGGCACGTCCTGCTGCGCATGCTGATGAGGAAGAGGGGTGGGGCATGACCAACGCACTGCTGGTCGCGGGGACGACCTCGGACGCGGGCAAGAGCGTGGTGACGGCCGGGATCTGCCGGTGGCTGGCCCGCCAGGGCGTGCGGGTGGCGCCGTTCAAGGCGCAGAACATGTCGCTGAACTCCTTCGTCACCGCCGACGGGGCCGAGATCGGCCGCGCCCAGGCGATGCAGGCGCAGGCCGCCCGGGTGGAGCCGGAGGCGGCGATGAACCCGGTGCTGCTCAAGCCGGGCGCGGACGGCCGCAGCCAGGTGGTGCTGCTGGGCAGGCCGGTGGCCGAGGTGGGCGCGCTGGACTACCGGGAGCGCAAGCCCGTCCTGCTGGAGCGCGCGCTGGAGTGCCTGGCCGATCTGCGCGCCCGCTACGACGTGGTGGTGTGCGAGGGCGCCGGCTCCCCCGCCGAGATCAACCTGCGCGACCGGGACATCGCCAACATGGGCCTGGCCACGGCCGCCGCGCTGCCGGTGGTGGTGGTCGGGGACATCGACCGCGGCGGGGTGTTCGCGGCGATGTACGGGACGCTGGCGCTGCTGTCGGCGGAGGACCAGCGGCACGTGGCCGGCTGGTTCGTCAACAAGTTCCGCGGTGACGCCCGGCTGCTGGCGCCCGGGCTGGAGATGCTGCACGAGCTGACCGGCCGTCCGGTGCTGGGCACGCTACCGATGCTGCCGGGCCTGTGGCTGGACGCCGAGGACTCGCTGGACCTGTCCACCGTGGTGGACCGGGTGGACGGGCGCGGGCCGCTGGGGGCGGACGTGCTGCGGGTCGCCGTGGTGCGCTTCCCGCGCCTGTCGAACTTCACCGACCTGGACGCGCTGGCCCAGGAGCCGGGCGTGCTGGTGCGCTGGGCGACCCGGCCGGAGGAGCTGGCCGACGCCGACCTGGTGGTGCTGCCCGGCACCCGGGCGACCGTGGCGGACCTCGCCTGGCTGCGCGAGCGCGGCCTGGAGCCGGCGTTGAAGGCGCGGGCGGCGGCCGGGCGGCCGGTGCTCGGGGTGTGCGGCGGCTACCAGATGCTGGCGCACTCGATCGAGGACGAGGTCGAGTCGAAGGCCGGTGTGGTCGACGGACTCGGGCTGCTGCCGACCCGGGTGCGCTTCGGCGTCGAGAAGGTGCTGGCGCGGCCGGTCGGCGAGGCGTACGGGCAGCGGGTGGAGGGGTACGAGATCCACCACGGGGTGGTGGCCGTCGAGGGGGGCGTTCCCTTCCTGGACGGTTGCCGGGTCGGCTCGGTCTGGGGCACCACCTGGCACGGCGCGCTGGAGAACGACGGCTTCCGCCGTGAACTCCTGCGCGAGGTCGCCGACTTGGCGGGCCGGGCGTTCGTACCGGCGCCGGACACCTCGTTCGCCGTGGCGCGCGAGTCCCGGCTGGACCGGCTGGGCGACCTGATCGAGGAGCACGCGGACACCGACGCGTTGTGGAAGCTGATCGAGGGCGGGGTGCCGGCGGCCGGATCGCTGCCGTTCCTCCTGCCCGGAGCACCTGGGAGTGACGCATGAGTGAGGTCCGCTATCCGTTCACCGCGATCGTCGGGATGGCCGACCTGCGGCTCGGGCTGCTGCTGAACGCGGTCTCCCCGGCCGTGGGCGGCGTGCTGGTGCGCGGCGAGAAGGGCACCGCCAAGTCGACCATGGTGCGCGCGCTGGCCGGGCTGCTGCCCGCCATCGCCGTCGTGGACAGCTGCCGGTTCGCCTGCGACCCGGCCGGGCCGGACCCGCAGTGCCCGGACGGCCCGCACGCCACCTTTGGGAGCCACCAACGGCCTTCCCAGCTGGTCGAGTTGCCGGTCGGCGTGGCCGAGGACCGGATCGTCGGCTCGCTCGACCTGGAGCGCGCGCTGGCCGAGGGCGTCAAGGCGTACGAGCCCGGCCTGCTCGCCAAGGCGCACCGCGGCGTGCTGTACATCGACGAGGTGAACCTGCTCCAGGACCACGTGGTGGACCTGCTGCTGGACGCCGCCGCGATGGGCCGCTCCTACGTCGAGCGCGAGGGCGTGTCGGTACGGCACGCGGCGCGGTTCCTGCTGGTCGGCACCATGAACCCGGAGGAGGGCGAGCTGCGGCCGCAGCTGCTCGACCGCTTCGGCCTGACCGTCGAGATCGCCGCCACCCGGGAGCCGGCCGAGCGCGCCGAGGTGGTCCGGCGCCGGCTCGCCTACGACGCCGATCCGGCCGGGTTCGCCGACCGGTTCGCGGCGGAGGAGCGGGAGCTGGCCGAACACATCACCGCGGCGCGGGAGTTGCTCCCGAAGGTCGAGCTGACGGATGTGGCGCTGCGTCAGATCACGGCGGTGTGCGCCGCGTTCGAGGTGGACGGGCTGCGCGCGGACATCGTGATGGCCCGCACCGCGGTCGCGCTGGCCGCCTGGGCCGGGCGGACGGAGGTGCTGGAGGAGGACGTCCGCAAGGCCGCCCAGCTGGCCCTGCCGCACCGGCGCCGCCGCAACCCCTTCGACGCCCCGGGGTTGGACGAGGAGCAGCTGGACCGCACGCTGGAGGAGCACGCCCAGCCGGAGGAGCCGGAGGTCGAGCCGGATCCGGAGGGTGACGGGCCGGAGCCCGACGGGGACGGTCCGGACGGGGGCGGTGACGGCGGCCCGGGTGACGGCGGCCCCGACGGCGGCGGCGCGCCCGAGCCGGCCGACGGCGCGGCCCCGGAGCCCGCGGCCACGGACACCGAGGCGCCCGAGCCGCAGCCCGTACCGGCCCAGCACCCCTCCCCCGCCCGGGAGTCGGCACCGGTCGCGGCCGGGGACCCGTACCGGACGCGGCTGTTCACCGTGCAGGGCACCGGCCACGGCGCCCAGGGCCGGCGCTCCCCCGCCGAGACCACCGGCGGGCACACCGTCCGGGCCCGCCGCCCGCAGGGTGCGCTCAGCCGGCTGCACCTGACCGCGACCCTCCAGGCCGCCGCGCCGCACCAGGTGGCGCGTGGGCGGGCCGGCCGGGCGCTGGTGCTGCACAAGGACGACTTCCGCGAGCAGGTGCGCCAGGGACGGGAGTCCAACCTGGTGCTGTTCGTGGTGGACGCCTCCGGCTCGATGGCCGCCCGGCAGCGGATGACCGCCGTCAAGGGCGCGGTGCTGTCGCTGCTGATGGACGCCTACCAGCGCCGGGACAAGATCGGCATGATCACCTTCCGCGGCGCGGACGCCGAACTGGCCCTGCCGCCCACCTCCTCGGTGGAGGTCGGCGCCGCCCGGCTGGAGACCCTGCCCACCGGCGGGCGCACCCCGTTGGCGGCCGGCCTGCTGCGCGCCCACGAGGTGCTGCGGGTCGAGCGGCTGCGCGACCCGAACCGGCGCCCGCTGCTGGTCGTGGTGACCGACGGCCGGGCCACCGGCGGGCGGGACGCGCTCGCCCGCTCCCAGCGGGCGGCCACCCTGTTCGCCGCCCAGGGCACCGCGAGCGTGGTGCTGGACTGCGAGTCCGGGCCGGTCCGGCTGGGCCTGGCCCGCACCCTGGCCGGGCTGCTCGGCGGCAGCGCCGTCAGCCTGGACGAGCTGCGCGCGGAGGGCGTGGCCTCGCTCGTCCGCGCCAACCGACCCGTCTCCACCTCGATCCGAAAGGCGGCCTGAGCCGACATGCCCAAGGGTGTCCCCGAGAGCGTTCCCGACGACGGCCTGACGACCCGTCAGCGCCGTACCCAGCCGATCACCGCCGTGCACACCGGCCCCGGGAAGGGCAAGTCCACGGCCGCCTTCGGCATGGCGCTGCGGGCCTGGAACCAGGGCTGGTCGGTCGGGGTGTTCCAGTTCGTGAAGTCCGCCAAGTGGAAGGTCGGCGAGGAGAACGCGCTGCGCGTGCTCGGCGCCTCCGGCGAGGGCGGCACCGTCGACTGGCACAAGATGGGCTCCGGCTGGTCCTGGATCCAGCGCTCCGCCGAGCAGGAGATGACCAGCGAGGAGGCGGCCAAGGAGGGCTGGGAGCAGGTCAAGCGCGACCTCGCCGCCGAGACCTACCGCTTCTACGTCCTGGACGAGTTCACCTACCCGATGCACTGGGGGTGGATCGACCCGGAGGAGGTCGTCGCGGTGCTCCAGGACCGCCCCGGCAGCCAGCACGTCGTCATCACCGGCCGGTACGCGCCCGAGGCGCTGACCGGGGTCGCCGACCTGGTCACCGAGATGACCAAGGTCAAGCACCCCATGGACGCCGGCCGCAAGGGCCAGCGCGGTATCGAGTGGTGACCTCTTGAACAACGTCCCCCGCCTCGTCGTCGCGGCGCCCTCCTCGGGCGCCGGCAAGACCACCGTCGCCACCGGCCTGATCGCGGCGCTCGCCGCGCGCGGGCTGGCGGTGTCGCCGCACAAGGTCGGCCCCGACTACATCGACCCGGGCTACCACGCGCTCGCCGCCGGGCGCCCGGGCCGCAACCTGGACGCCTTCATGTGCGGGCCGGAGCGGATCGCGCCGCTGTTCCTGCACGGCGCGGCGGGGGCGGACGTCGCCGTGGTCGAGGGCGTCATGGGCCTGTTCGACGGGGCCTCCGGGCGCGGGGAGCTGGCCTCCACCGCGCACGTCGCCAAGCTGCTGCGGGCCCCCGTGGTGCTGGTGGTGGACGGCTCCTCGCAGTCCCGCTCGGTGGCCGCGCTGGTGCACGGCTTCGCCTCCTGGGACCCGCAGGTGCGGCTCGCCGGGGTGATCCTCAACCGGGTCGCCTCCGACCGGCACGAGCACCTGCTGCGCGAGGCCCTGGAGGAGGGCTCCGGGGTGCCCGTGCTGGGCGCGCTGCGCCGCTCGGCGGCCGTGGCCACGCCGTCCCGGCACCTCGGGCTGATCCCGGCGGTGGAGCGCTCGGCGGAGGCCTTGCAGGCCGTTGCCGACATGGGCTCCCTGGTGGCGGCTTCGGTCGATCTGGACGCCGTACTGGAACTCGCCCGTACCGCACCGGCGTTGGACGCCGAAGCATGGGATGCCTCGGCGGAGGTCACGCCGGTCGGCGGGCGGCCGCGGATCGCGGTGGCCGGCGGTGCGGCGTTCTCCTTCTCGTACGCGGAGAACGCCGAACTGCTCGGCGCGGCGGGCACCGAGGTCGTCCCGTTCGACCCGCTGCACGCCTCGATGCTGCCCGAGGGCACCGCCGGACTGGTCATCGGCGGCGGCTTCCCCGAGCTGTACGTCCGGGAGTTGAGCCGGAACGCCGAACTGCGGCGGGCCATCGCCGACTTCGCGGCGGCGGGCGGCCCGATCGCCGCCGAGTGCGCCGGACTGCTCTACCTGGGGCGGGAGTTGGACGGCCTGCCGATGTGCGGCGTGCTGGACAGCGACGCCCGGATGACCGAGCGGCTCACCCTCGGCTACCGGGAGGCCGTCGCCCTGCACGACTCCCCGCTCGCCCCGGCGGGCACCCGGCTGCGCGGGCACGAGTTCCACCGGACGGTCTGCGAACCGGGCGCCGGCGAACACCCCGCCTGGGGCTGGCGCCTGCCGACCGGGCCGCGGACGGAGGGGTTCGCGGGCGGCAACGTCCACGCCTCGTACCTGCACCTGCACTGGGCCGGGGCACCCGGGGTGGCGGAGTCGTTCGCGGGAGCGGCGGCGGTGTTCAATTCCGGGGCGTCCTGAGGGCTTTGCTCCCTAGGATGCGCGCATGGATGTGATCGTTCTCAACGGCGGCTCCAGTTCCGGGAAGTCGAGCATCGCCCGGCGCTTGCAGGAGCTGCTCCCGGAGCCGTGGCTGCACCTCGGCGCGGACACCATGGTGGAGGCGCTGCCGCCGTGGCTGCTCGGCGGCGAGGAGGGCATCGGCGGCCTGACGGACGGGGACGGCACGGTCGAGGTCGGGCCGGCCTTCGCCCGGCTGGACGCCGCCTGGACGCTCGGCGTGGCCGCGATGGCCCGGGCCGGGGCCCCGGTCCTGGTCGACGAGGTGTTCCTCGGCGGCGCCGCCTCCCAGCAGCGGTGGCGCGCGGCGCTGGACGGCCTGGAGGTGCTCTGGGTCGGCGTGCGCTGCGACCCGGCGGTGGCCGCGGCCCGCGAGGCCGCGCGCGGCGACCGGGTCGCCGGGATGGCGGCCGTGCAGGCGTCGGCGGTGCACGAGGGCGTCGCGTACGACCTGGTGGTCGACACCTCGCGGGCCTCGGTGGCGGACTGCGCCGACGCCGTCCTCGCCCGTGTCGCGGCCGCCGGATGAGCCCCGCGCGGGCGGCCCGTTGCGGTTGACTGTCCGGGGACACCCCCTTCCCACGGAGGCACCCCCATGGCCAGGCAGTACGAGTACAGCGCCGAGCTCCACTGGACCGGCAACCGGGGCACCGGCACCAGCGACTACCGGGCCTACTCCCGCGACGTCGAGGTGTCGGTCGAGGGCCTGCCGGGCATCCTCGGCTCCGCCGACCCCGCCTTCCACGGCGACCCGGCCCGTTGGAACCCGGAGCAACTGCTGCTGGTCTCGCTCGCCCAATGCCACCTGCTGTCGTACCTGCACCAGTGCGCGGTGAACGGGGTCGTGGTGACCTCGTACGCGGACCGGCCGGCGGGCACCATGACCGTGACCCAGGAGGGCGTGCGCTTCACCTCGGTGGTGCTGCACCCGCGGGTCGAGGTCGCCGAGCCGGGGATGGTGGAGCGGGCCCTCGGCCTGCACGGGGCGGCGAACCGGGGCTGCTTCATCGCCAACTCGGTGAACTTCCCGGTGCGGCACGAGGCCGAGGTGACGGTAGGGGTCGCGGGGTAGCCGCGGGTCAGAGCGTGAGGGTCTGCCAGCCGCGGGTGATCTGCTCGTGGACGGCCGCCTGGTCCGGCGTGGTCGACCGGGCCACCGCGAGCGCCGCCAGCAGCGCCGTGCCGTCCGCCGGGCGGGCGGCCGGGTCGATGGCCAGGGCACGGGCGACGACGGCCGCGAGCCTCGGGTCGAGGGCCTGGACCGCCGCCAGGGCGGCGGGCTCGGGCCCGCTCTCCACGATCCGGCGGATCACCGCGCCCGTGTTGGTCGCCGCGAACGGGCTGACGCCGTACGCGGCGCAGACCACGCAGCACGCCCAGGCCCACACGTCGGCCGCCGGGCCGGGCCGCTCGTCGCCGAACTGCTCCGGCGCCATGTACGTCAGGGTGCCCGGGCCGCCGCCGGTGGCGGTCAGCCGGGTGCCGTCCACGATCGCCGCGATGCCGAAGTCCAGCAGGCGCGGGCCGGCCGTGGTCAGCATGATGTTGGCGGGCTTGAGGTCCCGGTGCACCAGGCCGAGCCGGTGCACCCCGGAGAGCGCCACGGCCAGCGCCAGGGCCAGGGCGTTCAGCGCCTCGGCGGAGCGGATCGGGCCCTGTTCGCGCAGATGGGCGTCGAGCGGGCGCCCGTCCAGCAACTCCATGGCCAGGTACGGGCGACCGGCGTCCACACCGGTGTCGAGCACCCGGGCGGTGTAGGCGCCGGGGACCATCGCCAGCACCTCGGCCTCGCGCTGGAAGCGGCGCAACAGGTCGCCCTCGGCGAGGAGTTCGGGGTTGATGGTCTTGAGCGCGACCTGGGTCGCGGAGCCCTGGCGCTGGGCGAGGTAGACCGTGCCCATGCCGCCGGAGCCGATCCGGCCGAGCAGCTGGTAGCCGCCGATCGTCCGGGGCTCGTGCGCGCCCAGCGGACTGCCGACGGGCGGGGCGGACGCCACCGGCGGCACCACGGGCGGCATCGGCGGGGCGGGCGGGGCGGGCGGGGCCGGCGGGGTGGACTGCGGGGGGACGTAGGGGCCCTGCGGCGGCTGGGCGGTGGGCGCGTACGGGTTCTGCGCGTCCAGGTACGCCTGGAACGCCTGGGCGGCACCGGCCTCCGGGGCACTCCCCGGCTGCGCACCGACCGCCTTGGGCCGGCCGCTCACGAAGAAGGCGACGAGCTGGAACACCAGGGCCGGGAGGACCAGACCGGCCGGCAGGACGAACACCGCGAGCGCCGCGCGGAGGACCAGCAGGCCGACGACCCGGGCCTGGGTCGCGCCCGCCGACCAGATCTGCGGAGGCAGGTCCGCGGTCAGCAGCCTGCGCTGGGTCAGGTAGCACAGCAGCAGGCAGAGCAGCAGGCAGACAACGAACACGGCGATGTACACGGTCTGCGCCGTGTCGAAGTGCAGACCCACCGAGTAGCCGAGGTACCTCGAGTTGACGGGGTCGAACGGCTCGCCCAGCCCGATGTGCGTCATGTTGCCCACGACGTTGTAGGACAGCAACACCACCACCCCGGCGATGCCCAGCAGGCCCAGCACCAGCTCGCCGACGGTCGCGCCGATCCCGCCCGGCGCACCCCCGCCCGCGTCCGCGCCGGTGGCGGCCAACGCCCTTCGGCGCGCGGCCGTTTGGGCACGCACCAGCACCGGCAGCGTCGCCAGCCGTAGCAGCAGCGCCGCACCGATCATGAGCAGTGCGACGACTTCGAGCACACTCAGCATGCTTCCCCCTGGCTGATCGAGCACACGGAGTATAGGGCCGATGCGGCCCGCGGGCGGAGCTACCGGTCCAGCAGGGCGCCGAGGTAGCGGTCGATCTCCGCGCGCAGCTCCTCCGGCATCGGCACGTGCCAGTGCCCGCTGCCCGCGGTCGCGTTGAACAGCACTCCGTCGCACCAGCGGATCAGCCGGCGGGCGTCGCCCTCGGGGTCGGTGGAGCCGGCGGCGGCGAGCAGGACGGCGCCGAGCTCGGCGAAGCGGGCGCCCAACCGGTCGTAGACGACGCGCAGTTCGGGCCGGCGGGTGGCCTCCAGGGCGAGTTCCAGGCGGGCCAGGGTGAGCCTGCGGCCGCTGGTGAGCGCCTGGAACAGCACCTCGGCGCCGACCTCGGCCAGCATCGCGCGGGCCGGTGCGGCCGCTCGGGGGCGCTCGCCCTCGGTGAAGACCGGGTGGTCGACGGTCTCCCGCTCGACGATCCGGGTGAGCACGAGTTCCAGCAGGGCGGCCCTGGTCCGGGCGAGGTTGGAGGTCGAGCCGGCGGGCAGGCCGGCGGCGTCGTCCACGGCGCGGTGGGTGAGTCCGCGCAGGCCGGCCTCGGCGATCAGGTCGATGGCGGCGTCGGCGATCAGGGTCGGGCGCGGGGGCGTCATGGGTCCGATCATGGCCTTTCCTCGGGGGCTACCCAACTCACTACAGCCGTAGTTTACGGCCCACTACATGTGTAGTACGGTGCCGAGCAGTGGCCACTACAGCTGTAGTGGCCGAGAGCGTGGGAGAACAGGAGCCCCCATGGGCCAGCACCAGGCGATCGTCATCGGCGGCGGCATCGGCGGCCTCACCGCCGCCCTCGCCCTCCACCGGCAGGGCGTCCCCGTCACCGTCCACGAACGCGCCGCGAACCTGGAACCCGTCGGCGCCGGACTCGCCCTCGCCCCCAACGCCCTGCGCGCCCTCGACCTCCTCGGCGTCGGCCCCCGGCTGCGCGCCCGCGCCACCGACCACCCCGCCGTCGGCATCCGCCACCCCTCCGGCCGCTGGCTCGTCCGCACCACCGGCGCCGCCGTCCGGGCCCGCTTCGGCGACTCCGTCGCCGCCGTCGCCCGTGCCGAGGTCATCGCCGCCCTGGTCGACGCGCTGCCCGAAGGCACCGTCCGCACCGACTCCCCCGCCACCGTCACCGACCCCGGCGACCACCACCGGCCCGCCGTCGTCCGCACCCGCGAGGGCGACCGGGCGGCCGCCCTGGTCGTCGCCGCCGACGGCATCCACTCCGCCACCCGCAGCCTGCTCTTCCCCCACCACCCCGGCCCGCGCTACAGCGGCTTCACCACCTGGCGCGCCGTCGTCACACCCGGGGCCCGTCTTCGACCGGCCGCCGCCGGCGAGGTCTGGGGCCCCGGCCGCCTCGCCGGGATCGTCCCGCTCGCCGAGGACCGGGTCTACGTCTACGGCGCCGCCCTCGCCCCGGCCGACGCCCGCGCCGCCGACGAAGCGGCCGAACTCCGGCGGCTCTTCGGCGACTGGTGCGCCCCCGCCCCCCAGCTGTTCGCCCTCGCCGAACCGGACCGGCTGCTCCGCAACGACGTCCGGGAACTCGCCGACCCCCTGCCCGCCCACCACCACGGCCGGGTCGCCCTCCTCGGCGACGCCGCCCACGCGATGTGCCCCTTCCTCGGCCAGGGCGCCTGCCAGGCCATCGAGGACGCCGTCGTCCTCGCCTCGCTGCTCACCCCCGCCGGCGACCCCGCCACCGCCCTCCCCGCCTACACCGCCGCCCGGCTCCCCCGCACCACCGCCGTCGTCACCGCCTCCCGCCGCACCGGCAGCCTGGTCGCCCTCCGCACCCCCGCCGCCACCCTCCTGCGCACCACCGCCCTCACCCTGGCCGGCCTCCTCCCCACCCGCACCCTCCTCGGCCGCACCGGCACCCTCTACGACTGGCAGCCCCCCGCCCTCCACCCGGCGGCCTGAGGGTCGGAGCCCGAGTTCGCCCGGCCCCCGGCAGTCGCCCTCGTACTCCCACTGCGGCAACCCGACACCTTTTAGCCGAAGCGCACCCGCCACTCGTCGCCGACCGGCGGCGGCGCGACCTCATCGCCACGCTCGGGGCTCACGGGGCGACCACCTCACCGTGATCGTCGCCGGGCAGCGGCCTCGTCAGCTCCGCGGTCAACTCCGGGTCGGCGAGGATTCTGGCGGTGGCACGCCATTCCGCTATCACGCGGTGCAGGTTGGCGTGTACGTCGAGCTCCACGACATCACGCGTCGCCTCGACGAGGTCGACGACGAACTCCCGCACCTCCTCGGCGGAGAGGTGCCTGACCCAGGGGAACACGGCGGGAAGCGCCAGCAGCACGGCGCGCGCGCCCTCGTCGCTGCCGATCAGCGCCGTGAAGAGGCGCGTGGTGACATCGGCGGTCTCCTCTCGCAACACCCGACCGGGTTGTCAGCGGGGATCGGGAGGATGGGCGGCATGACGGACTCAGGGCAAGCCATCGCCAACTACTGGGACGCGGCCGCGGCGGTCTTCGACGAGGAGCCGGACCACGGGTTGCGGGCGCCGGTGGTGCGGGAGGCGTGGGCGCGACGGGTGCGGGGGTGGTTGCCGGGCGGGGCGGTGGAGGTGCTGGATGTCGGGTGCGGGACGGGGTCGTTGGCCGAGTTGGTGGCGGCGGACGGGCACCGGGTGACGGGGGTGGACCTGGCGCCGCGGATGGTCGCGCGGGCCCGGGCGAAGCTGGCGGCGGCCGGGCTGGCCGGGCGCTTCCTGGTGGGGGACGCGGGCGCGCCGCCGCTGCGGGAGGGCGGCTTCGACGTGCTGCTGTCGCGGCACCTGGTCTGGACCCTGCCCGACCCGGAACGGGCGCTGCGCGCCTGGGTGCGGCTGCTGCGCCCGGGCGGGCGGCTGGTGCTGGTCGAGGGGCGCTGGCGCGAGGCGGGCGAGCAGGCGGCCCCGTACGTCGCCGGGGCGGAGCGGCTGCCCTGGGGCGGCGGCGTGGGCGCCGACGAACTGGCCGCGGCGGTCCGCCCGTTGGTCGCGGAGCTGCGTGTCGAGCCGCTCAGCGGGGACGCGGCCCTGTGGGGCGGTCCGGTGCACGACGAGCGCTACGCACTGGTCGCAACCACCTGACGGATCTTCACCAGCCGCTCCCGAAGGTCCCGTTGATCGGGTCGCTGCGGTGGCAGGCGGGGCAGCGGAGGCGGGTGTAGATCGCCACCGTGCCCATGCAGACGTCCTCGCGGCCGTCGAGCGGGGAGGCCGACCGGGCCGGCTCGCCGCAGTCCGCGCAGCGGCGGTGGGGGCGGGCGGTGATCGAGCAGGCACGGCAGACCAGGTGGGTGGGGTGCTCGGCGTGGACGACGACGGGCTGCGGGCCGCCGTGCAGCAGGTGGTCGCACCAGGTGCAGGACTCGTCCTCCTGCGCGGCGAGCATCCGCTCCCTGGTCTCCCGCTGCCACTTGGCCGCGTTCTGCAGCGGCACCTGCACCGGCGGCCCCCACCCGGCGGCGGCGAGCCACTGGGCGCCCTCCGCCCCGGCGGCCCGCAGCTGGTCGTCGACGGCGATGTCCCTGGGGGTCCTGTGCTTCATCGGGTCTCTCCTCCGGCGCGTCGTCCCGATGGGTTAACGCGGCCGGGAGGTGGTGGTCACGCGAACGACCCGGCGGTCAGCCCAGCGGCTCGGTGTCGCCGTGGGCGACGAGGAGCTTGCGGAGCAGGGTGTCGAGCTGGGCGCGCTCGTCGGCGTCGAGGGCGGTGAGGAGGCTCTCCTCGTTGCTGATGTGGCCGGGGAGGGCGGCGTCGATGAGGTCCTTGCCGGCCGGGGTGAGGCGGACCAGGACGGCGCGGCGGTCGGTGGGGCAGGGGTTGCGCTCGACCAGGCCCTTGGCGGAGAGCTTGTCGACCCGGTTGGTGATGGCGCCGGAGGTGACCATGGCGGACTTGAGCAGGGCGCGGGCGTTGAGTTCGTAGGGCTCGCCGGAGCGGCGGAGGGTGGCGAGGACGTCGAACTCGGAGGGGTCCAGCCCGCAGGTGAGGAAGTACTCGCGCAGGGCGTTGTCGACCCGGACGTTGAGCCGCCGCAGCCGGCCGATCAGGGCCATCGCCTCCAGCGGCAGGTCGGGGCGGTTCCTGGCCCACTGCTCGGCGATGTCGTCGACGGTGTCGCGCTGCTGCATGCTCTGTCATCTCCCTCGGACGGCCGGGCTGCTGCCGGTGCAGATATCTTAACATTCACATACTTGACGTTCGCCGATCCCGGGCGTAGAAATATCTCAACGTTCAGATAGTCAACGTTGAGGGGATTGGGAACCGCCATGGACCGCAAGCGCGCAGGGATCGCCGTCACCGCCGCACTCGCCCCGGCCGCCTGGGGCACCACCTACCTGGTCACCACCCAGCTGCTGCCCGAGGGCCGCCCGCTGCTGCTCGCCGCGCTGCGGGCCTTGCCCGCCGGGCTGCTCCTGCTGCTGATCGGCCGCAAGCTGCCCAAGGGGCGCTGGTGGGGGCGCGCGGCGGTGCTCGGGATGCTCAACATCGGACTGTTCTTCCCGCTCACCTTCGTCGGCGCCTACCGCCTGCCCGGCGGCGTGGCGGCCACCATCGGGGCGATCCAGCCGCTGCTGGTCGCCGGGCTCTCGGTCGGGGTGCTCCGGGTCCGGCCCGGGCGGCGGGCGCTGCTCGCCGGACTGGTCGGGGTCGCCGGGGTGGCGCTGCTGGTGCTCAAGAGCGGCGCGAAGCTGGACGGCATCGGCATCGCCGCGATGGTCACCGCGATCGGCCTGATGGCCACGGGCACCGTGCTGACCCGCCGCTGGAGCCGCCCGGAGGGCGCCACCATGATCGACCTCACCGCCTGGCAGCTGCTGGCCGGCTCGGTCTTCCTCGTCCCGCTGGCGGCCCTGGTCGAGGGCGCGCCGCCGGCCCTGAGCACCGCCAACCTGGCGGGCTTCGCCTACCTCGGGCTGCTCAGCACCGCGCTCGGCTACGTGCTGTGGTTCCGCGGCATCGAGCGGCTCGGCGCCGGTCCGGTGTCCTTCCTGGGGCTGGTCAACCCGGTGGTGGCCACCGTCGGCGGCCTGGTGGTGCTCGGCCAGACGCTCACCCCGTGGCAGGTGCTGGGGCTGGTGCTGGCACTCGGCGCGATGCTGATCGGCCAGGCCCCGGCCCGCCGGACCACGCCGGTCACCGCGCCGATCCCCGCCCCGGCAGCCGCCTCGGCCCGCGTCCCCGCCACCGCCCCCGAGCGCCGGGCACCGGCGGTCGCCCGCTGAGGGCCCGCACCCTGCGCTCCCGTCCCCGCCCCGTCGGCCACCGGCCGGCGGGGCACGGACGTACCCGGGCTCAGCCCGTGGCGCGGATGTAGATGTCGGCGGCGCCCGGCAGCCCGCCCGGGACGGCGGCCACGTAGATCCGGCGGGCCGACGGGGCCCGGGTGGGGACGGCGGACGGGCTGGTGGTGGGCGTCCAGGTCGGGGTGGGGACCGGGTCGCGGGTGCTGTCCTCGGGGACGTGCGCGGTACCGCCCGCGCCGCCGGTGCCTCCGGAGCCGTCCTCGGCCCCGTCGTCCGTACCGCCGTCCGCACCGGCCTCCGGGACGCCGCCCCCGGAGCCGTCCGGGTCGGGATCGGCCGGGGCGGGATCCGCCGCGACGGCCATCGGCGCGACGCCCGCCCCGGGGGCCACCACGGCAGCGGGGGCGGAGGCCGACGCGGACCCCGACGGCACGGGCGAGGGCGCTCCCGACTCCCCCAGCGACCCCGCCACCCCCACCGACCCCGCCGACTCCACCGCAGGCTCCGGCAGCTCCGGCGCCTCGGACGGCTCGTCGCCCCCGAGGGCGGCCGCGAGGTCCGGCGGCAGCGGGGCGGCGGGTCCGGGCGCCGGGAGGTCGTAGGCGCGCAGGAAGTCGCCGAGCCCGGGCTCCTTGCCGCCGCCGAGGCGGTAGTGGAGGTAGGCGACGGGCGCGCCGTCCGAGGTGCGGGTGTAGACGGCCCCGACCGGGACGTAGTAGCGGCCCGCGCCTGGGTGCTGGGAGGGGTGGAGGCCCGCCAGCCGTTCGGCGCGGTCCCGGTCGGTCTCCCGCCCGACCCGGCCGACGGTGAGCGCGTTGACGCCGCGCACCATCAGGGCGGCGCCGGCGGACACGCACAGCACGAGTCCGACGGCGACGGTGCGCCGCAGGACCGGTCGGCCGTGCAGGGCGGGCCAGGAGTCGGTGACCACGCGCTCGGGTGGGATGCCGTCCACGGTTGCTCGTTCCCCCGCTTCGATCAGGACGTCCGACCGGCACCTCGGGTCGGGACGTCGCACTCTGCTCGACGTGGGACGCTAGCGGAGAGTTCCTCAGCCCAGGTAGGCGGGGGCGACGGCGGCCTTGGTGACCAGCCGCGGGGCACCGGAGCCGTCGGCCGGGACGGTCCACAGGTCGGCGCCGTAGTCGCCGGGCAGGGCGTACACCAGCGTCCCGGTGTCGGACCAGAGCGCCTGGTCGTCGATGTTGCGCTGCTCGGCGGTGGCGGTCTCGGTGCCGGTCGCGAGGTCGAGGACGTACAGCCGCCAGGGGGCGTCGGGCGACAGGCCGGGGACGCGCTTCTTGTACGCGATGCGGGTGCCGTCCGGGGAGAGCGAGGGGCACTCGACGTTGTCGTGCAGGGTGGTGAGGGTGCGGGCGGCGAGGTCGCCGCGGACGAGGTGGGTCTGCCCGGAGCTGGCGAGGGTGGCGTAGAAGGTGTTGTCGTCGGCGAAGGTGACGCCCCAGATGTTGACGTCGTGCGCCTGGTACGGGTGACCGTCCTTGACGACGGCGAAGTCCTCCAGGTTCTCCCGCAGGTTCCAGTCCCGGACGTCGACGATCGAGGTGCGGGTGGAGAAGTCCGAGCCCGCGTAGGAGTCCCCGCTGACGAAGACGGTCCAGGAGGCGAGGTGCCCGGACGGCGAGACCCGGGAGCGGGTGGGGATGCCGGCGGCGGGGAAGGAGCGCCGTTCGTGCAGGTGGTCGTCCAGGACGACGGCCCGGTAGGTGTCGTCGAGCGCGCCGTGCTGGGCCTGGAGGCAGATGCCGGTCCCCGCGGCGGCGTGGAAGCGCAGGCACTGGGTGCCGGAGGCGGTGCGCGGGCCGTCGGGGTGGTCGGCGGGGACGCTGGTGATCTCGTCCCGGTGCGGCCCCCAGGCCATGTTGCGGAAGAGCAACTGTCTTCCGCTGGTCGGAACTCGGAGCGAGACCGGGCCGGGTTCGACGGCCGGCCCGCCGGCCTGGGCGCGGTCCCGTTCGGAGCTGCGGTCGGCGGCGTAGAGGACGGCGCCGGTGCCGACCGCACCGAGCACCAGGACGGCGATCAGCAGCACGAGCACCCGGCTGCGGTTGTTCCAGGGGTTCACGTTCTGCGGGTTCACGTTCTGCGGGGTCACGTTCTGCGGGGTCACGGACTCTCCTCCACGCTCTGCTCCACGACGACGGGTTCCGAACGGCGCAGCACCACCGCCGCGCCGGCCACGCACAGCGCCAGGGCGCCCGCGGACCAGGCGAGGGCGGTCGACCCGCCCACCGCGCTCCACAGCGCGCCGAACAGCAGCGAGCAGGCGAACCGGGCCAGCGCCTGCCCGGTGCCGACCAGGGCGAGCCCGGCGCCGCGCTGTTCGGCGGGGACGGCGTCGGCCGCGGCGGCGGCGAGCACGCCGTCGGTGGCCGCGTAGAAGGAGCCGTGCAGCAGCAGCACGCAGAGCACGGCGGGCAGTCCGCGCAGCGGCGAGAGCAGCAGCCCGTACCCGAGCAGCAGGACCCCGTGGCCGAGCAGGAAGAGGCGGCGGCGCCCGATCCGGTCGGCGAGCGCGCCGAACGGGACGGCGAGCAGCAGGAAGGCGGCCGCGGTGCCCAGCGGCAGCAGCGGGAACAGCGTGACGGACAGGCCGAGCCGGCGCTGGATCAGCAGGTAGAGGAAGGAGTCGCTGACCGTGGTGAGCCCGAGCAGGACGGCGCACAGGGTGAGCCGGCGCAGTCCGGGCAGGCGCAGCAGGGTGAGGCTACTGCGCAGCGAGGGGGTGGCGGTCGACGGCGCCTCGCCGGTCTGCCGGTTCGGCACGAACAGCAGCAGGATCAGCACGCCGAGCGCCGCGACGCAGGCGCTGACCGTGAACACCGCGTCGTAGCCGTGCCGTTCGCCGCCGTCGGCGAGCAGCGGGCTGCCGGCCAGCCGCAGCACCAGGAAGGCGGTGAGCGGGCCGAGCAGGGCGCCCGCGGTGTCCATCGCCCGGTGCACGCCGAACGCCCGGCCGCGGTGGGCGGGTTCGGTGGCCAGCGAGATCATCGCGTCCCGGGGGGCGGTGCGCAAGCCCTTGCCGGTGCGGTCGACGGCGATGACGGCGCCGATCAGCGGCACGGTGTGGACGAACAACAGCAGGGGCCGGCACACCGCGGAGAGCCCGTAGCCGACGGCCGCGACGGCCTTGTGCCGGGCGGCCCCGTCGCGGCCGCGGCGGTCGGCGAGGTGGCCGCCGACCAAACGGACCAGGGCGCTGAACCCGTTCTGGATGCCGTCGAGCAGGCCGAAGCCGAGCGGGGAGAGGCCGAGTCCGGTGAGCAGGTAGAGCGGCAGCACGGCGTTGACCATCTCCGAGGAGACGTCGGTGACCATGCTGACCGCGCCGAGGGCGAGGACCGCCCCCGGCACCGAGCGCAGGGCGGCGCCCCGCCGCACCTGGCCGGTGGCCGGTGCGACGGGGGCCTTCGAGCTGCGGGAGTCCGCGACGTACACGGGCGTCAGTTCCAGATGCCGGTGATGTCGGAGGCCCCGGCGGAGTTGCCGGCGTGGGCGTTGACGCCGGCCAGGTCCTCCAGGGTGTGCAGCACGTCGTAGTGGTTGTACCGGGTGGAGGTGGAGCTGCCGGGGGCGACGTGGGCGCCGTAGACGAGGGTCGGGATGCGGTTGCCCGACAGCTTGTTGTCCTCGTCGAAGGTCACCACCAGCAGGCTGTTGTTGCTCTTGGCCCACTGGGCGTAGGCGTCGAGGTTGTTCTGCAGCCAGGTGTCGCCGGTGCCGACCGAACAGTCGTGCATGTCGTCGCAGAGGTCCGGGGTGACGAAGGAGACCTTCGGCAGGGTGGTGAAGTCGGTCGGGAAGGCGTCCATGCCGTAGGCGGTGGAGGTGGGCACGTTGCCGAAGCCGAACCACGGGTTGTGCTTCTGGGCGTAGTTGTCGACCCGGCAGTCGGTGGCGCCGACCGAGGGCAGGCCCTCGTTGTAGCTGGCCCAGGTCTGGTTGGCGGCGAGCAGCTCGGAGGCGAGGTTGGGCTGCTGCATCGCGCCGACGTCCACGCAGCTGTCGTCCGTGACGCCCTGGGCGCTGCCGGAGAACAGCATGTAGTAGTTGGGCTGGCTGGGGTGGGTGAGCGCGTAGGACTGGGTCAGCGTCGCGCCGCCGGCCGCCAGGGTGTTGTTGAAGTACGGCGCGTTGGAGCTGCCGATCACCTGCGAGTAGGCGTGGTTCTCCATCATCACAACCACGATGTGGTCGGGCGAGGGCAGGGCGGCGGCGGTGTCGGCGGCCGCGTCGCCGCTCGCGGCCCACAGGCCGAGCGAGCCGGCGACCAGGCCGAGGCCGGTGGCGAGGGCGGTGATCGGGCGGAGCCTGCGGCGACGGGCGGGGCGCGGGCCGGCCGTGGGGGTGCCGGGGGTGCGGGGTCGTGCGAAGGCCATGGGGTCCTCCGGGGGTCGGGGCTTCCGGGGCGGGAGCGCCGAGAACAGTAGGATCGCGGCGTGTCGTGTACCGCACAAGAGAAGTGAAGAACAGACGAACAGCTGCGAGGCGGTCCCGGTACGGAGCAACCGGACGCCGGACCACACCGTGCAGGGCAGCTGCCGGGAACCACGGCGCAGGTCACACCCGCCGCGATTGACCCCCCTCCACCGCCCGTGGTGGGATCACGGGGGCCCGCGAGCACCGGGCCGGGGACGGCAAGGAGTGCGGTACGTGATCGGACTGGTCGCCATCTACGGGCCGGGCCGCCCGCTGACCGACGAGCTGCAGGAGCTCTGGCCGGAGAGCAGCCACGCCTACCGGGCCTCGCGCGGCAACTGCTTCCAGGGGCCGGAGGCGATGCAGTTCGCCCTCGACCGCCACCGCCAGGTGATCGCCGTCGGATCGCTCGCCGCCGTCGTCGGACTGCTGACCGACCCCCGCGTCGACGTCCCGCGCGGCGCCGAGGTGCTCTGCGTGGACCCTGGCCGGCGCTGGGTGATCCCGCTGACCCACTCCGACTCCGCAGTGGAGCTGGCCGAGGAGGTGGCCGGCGCCCTCGGCGTCACCCCGGTGTTCACCGGCCCGCAGCCCGACCCCGGGAGCCCGGCCGACGCCGGGAACCCCCTCGACGTGCTGACCCCGCACGCCGTCCGGTACCGCCGGGCCGGTGCCGGCGAGGCCGCGGAGGCGGCGGCGGACGGCCGGCCGGTACGGCTGGTCACCGAGGTGGCGTACCCGCTGCCCGCACTGCCCCCGAACGTACGGCCGGACGCGCCCGAGGACGCCCCCGTCCTGCGGGTCACCGACCGCGAGGACCCGGACGGCGAGGACCTCCTCGTCGTCCCGCGCACCCTGGTCGTCGGCATCGGCGCGGGCAGCGGCACCGGATCGGCCGACGCCATGCGCCTGCTGACGGACGTGCTCAAGGAGACCGGCTACCTGCGCTCGGCGATCGCCCGGATCGCCACCGTGACCGGCAAGGCCGACCACCCGGCGGTGCGATGGGCCGCGCGCTGCCTGAACGTGCCGGTCGACGAGCACCCGGCCGAGGCCCTGGCCCGGCTCACCGTGCCGAACCCGTCCGCGGCGGTCGGCACGGCCGTCGGCACCGCGAGCGTCGCCGAGGCGGCGGCCCTGGCCGGCGCCGACGGCGGCGAACTCGTCGTCCCCAAGCGGAAGTCGGCCACGGCCACGATCGCGATCGCCCGGGCGGCGGTGCGCGGCCGGCTGGCGCTGATCGGCCTCGGGCCGGGCGCCCACGACCTGCTGGTGCCGCGCGCGCTGGCCGAGCTGCGCCGCGCCTCGGTGGTGGTGGGCCGGCCGGCGGACGTCGAGGCGGTGGCCGCGCTGCTCCGGCCGGGGACGCGACAGGTCGTACTGCCGGAGCCCGGGACGGTGCGGAACGCCCGGGGCGCGGTACTGGACCGGGCCGGGGTGGCGACCGACCGGGCCGGCCGGGCGGTCGACCCGGCCGGGGCGGCCGCCACCCTCGCCGCGCACGGGCACGCCGTCGCGCTGGTCGCCCTGGGCGACGGCGCCGGGCTCACCGTGCCCGCCGGGGCGTACGAGCTCCTACGGGTGCCCGGCCTGCCCGGCGCGCCCGGCCTGCCCGCCGACACGGACGGGGTCCCCGCATGACCGCCACCGACCCGACCGCCACCACCGCCACCGCCACCGCCACCACCACCGCCACCGCCACCGCCACCGCCACCGACCCGGCCACCACGGACCCGGCCGCCGCCGAACCCGACCTGCGCCACCACGGCGACGCCGAGGTGCGCGCCGACGGGAGCGGCCTGGTCGACCTCGCCGTCAACGTCCGCACCGGCACGCCGCCCGCTTGGCTGCGCGAGCACCTGGCCGCCACCCTCGGCACCCTCGCCGCCTACCCCGACCAAGGCGCCGCCCGCGCGGCGGTGGCCGCCCGGCACGGGCGCCCGGTCGAGGAGGTGCTGCTCACCTCGGGGGCCGCCGAGGCCTTCGTGCTGCTCGCCCGAGTTCTGACGGCACGTCACATCGTCATGGTGCACCCACAGTTCACCGAGCCGGAGGCCGCACTGCGGGACGCCGGGCACCGGGTGCACCGGGTGCTGCTCTCCCCCGGGGACGGGTTCCGACTGGGCGCCGTCCCCGAGCAGGCGGACCTGGTCGTCCTCGGCAACCCGACCAACCCGACCTCCGTCCTGCACCCCGCCGAAGCTGTCGCCGCGCTCGCCCGCCCCGGGCGCACCCTGGTGGTGGACGAGGCGTTCATGGACACCGTGCCCGGGGAGCGCGAGTCCCTCGCCGCCGCCCGGGACCTCCCCGGCCGGGTCGTCGTCCTGCGCAGCCTCACCAAGACCTGGGGCCTGGCCGGACTGCGGATCGGCTACGCGCTCGGACCGGCGCCGCTGATCGCCGCCCTCGGCGCCGCCCAGCCGCTCTGGCCGGTCTCCACCCCGGCACTGGCCGCCGCCGAGGTGTGCAGCGGCCCGGCGGCGCTCGCCGAGGCGGACCGGGCGGCCGCCGAACTCACCCTGTGGCGCGACTACTTGGTGAAGGGCCTGGCCGCCTTCCCGACCGTACGACTGCACGGCGAGCCGGCCGCCTCCTTCGTCCTGGTCCGGCTGCCGGGCGCGGCGGCGGTCCGGGCGCGGCTGCGCGAGCTCGGCTTCGCCGTCCGGCGCGGGGACACCTTCCCCGGCCTGGGCGAGGACTGGCTGCGGATCGCCGTCCGGGACGAGGAGACCACCGACCGCTTCCTCAGCGCCCTGGAGGCGGCGCTGCGTCCAGCCTGACCGGGTCGCCGGTGCGGATCGCCCCCGGCGCCAGCACCTGGGCGTACACCCCCGCGCAGGGCAGCGCCGGCATGCCCGCCAGCGGGACCAGCCGGTTGCGTGCGGCCGGGCCCCGCAGCGCCTCCGTCCGGCGCGGCAGCGGGCCGTGCCGCAGGGTGGGGACGGCGCAGCGCGGGGTGGGTGCCACGATGCGCAGCCGTAGGCTCTCCCCGACGGTCAACTCCCGCCCCACCCAGGCGTTCTCGACGAATCCCTCGCCCTCGGTGCGGAGCACCAGGTTCGGCCGGTAGCGCTCCGCCTCGACGCCGAAGGCGAGCAGTGTGGAGCTGGTGATCAGGTGCAGCGGGGCGAAGTCGAAGAACCCGCCGTCCGGTGCGGCCCGCCCCAACTCGTTGACGGTCACCGGCACTTCCGCCTCGATCCCGCGCGCCAGCACCTCCTCCGGGACGGCCCGCTCGACCTCCGCGCCGGGCGGGCGCTCGGCGATCAGGGCGAGCTTGCGGCCGAAGGCCTCGGACAGCTCCGCCTCGCCCGCGGCGCGCCCGTCCGGGCCGGTCACCGCCACCCGGCCGTCCGCCGTGGCCGTCGCCGAGTAGTCGAGCAGCCCGGCCCAGCGGTGGGGGTTCTTGGCGCTGGCCACCCGCCCGGTCTCCAGGTCGAGCAGGGCGCGCGCCCGGTCCCCGGCCAGGCCCCTCGTGGACACCTCGGCCGCCGGGAGGTCCTCCCCCAGCAGCGACTTGACCGGGTAGCGCTGCAGCCGCTCGACCCGGCCGACCAGCTCGCCCGCGGATCCGCCGCTCAGCACTCCGCGTCCTCCGCCCACTCCCGCAGGGCCGCGAAGTGCAGGTCCCGCAGCCCCGCCCGGGGGTCGACCCAGAGCGGCAGCGCCTCGGCCGGGTGGTGCGCCGCGATCCACTCGATGTCCTGCGGCCCGAGTTCGTCGTCCAGCCAGACGAACGGCCGCCCGGCGGCCCAGGCCACCAGGTCCCTGGTCTTCCAGTGCAGCCCGTCCGGGTCCTCCCCGCCCTCGCCGAACAGGTCGGTCCAGCGGACGTACGGGAGCTCGGGCAGCCCGAGGCGCGGGCCGATGAAGGTGTTCGCCTCGTCCATCCAGGTGGTCGCCCAGACCAACTCGTACGGCAGCGAGAGCAGTTCCGGCCCGTGCGCCGGATTCAGCCACACCCGCAGCGGCTCGACCTGCTCCCGCGGCTGCGGAGCGTGCCGGGCGACCCAGGACTCGGGCAGCAGCCGGTGGGTGCCGTAGCCCTCGGGGCAGCGGGAGTCCGGTGCGGCGTAGGGGTTGAGCGGCCCGTCCACGTCGATCAGGAGCAACGGCGACCCGGTCATGCGGCGGCCGCCCAGTCCCGCAGGGTCGCGAAGTCGCCGGCGAGCATGCCGACCCGGGGGTTGACGTGCAGGGTGAGCGCCGGGCCCGGGTGGTGCGCCGCGATCCACTCGGCGTCCTGCGGCCCGAGTTCGTCGTCGACCCAGACGAACGGCCGCCCGGCGGCCCAGGCCACCACGTCCTTCGTCTTCCAGTGCAGCCCGTCCGGGTCCTCGCCGAACAGCTCCGTCCAGCGGACGTAGGGGAGTTCGGGCAGCCCGAGGCGCGGGCCGATCAGGGCGTTCGCCTCGTCCATCCAGGTCGTCGCCCACACCAACTCGTACGGCAGCGCCAGCAGTTCCGGCCCGTGCGCCGGGTTCAGCCACACCCGCAACGGCTTCGCCTCGCCGTCGGCGGAGCGCCTGGTCTGCCGATCGGCCCACCAGGTGGGCATCAGCTCGTGCGTCCGGTAGCCGTCCGGCCGCCGCAGCCTCGGCGCGGCGTAGGGGTTGAGGGGTCCGTCCACGTCGAGGAGGAGCAGCGGCTGTCGAGTCATGCCGTGAATTCTCCGGCGGGCGACCGGGATTGACCAGTGGTTTACCCCGCCTGCGGTCGGCGCCACAGGCCGCGGGCGGCCAGCAGCGGCAGGACCCCCTCGCCGAACCAGTAGGCCTCCTCCAGGTGCGGCATGCCCGACAGCACGAACTCGTCGATCCCCAGCTCGTGGTACTCGGCGACCAGGTCGGCGACCTCCCGGTGGCTGCCCACCAGCGCGGTGCCCGCCCCGCCGCGGAGCAGCCCGATGCCGGCCCACAGCCCCGGGTGCACCTCCAGCCGCTGCGCCGAGCCGCCGTGCAGCGCGAGCATCCGCCGCTGCCCCTCCGACTCGCTCTCGGCGAGGGCCCGTTGGGTCTCCCGGACCCGCCCCGGGTCCATGCCGGCGAGCAGCCGTTCGGTCTCCGCCCAGGCCTGCGCGGAGCTGTCCCGGGTGATCACGTGCAGGCGGATCCCGAACCGCACCGTCCTGCCCCGGGCGGCGGCCAGCTCACGGATCCACCCGATCTTCTCCCGCACCTGGGCGGGCGGTTCGCCCCAGGTCAGGTAGACGTCGGCGGAGCGGGCCGCGACCTCGCCGGCCGCCGGGGAGGAGCCGCCGAAGTACACCGGCGGCACCGGGTCGGGCAGCCGGGTCAGGCGCGCCCGCTCGACCCGCAGATGGGGGCCGTCGTGGTCGACGGTCTCCCCCGCCCAGAGCCGCCGGGTGATGTCCAGGAACTCCCCGGTGCGGGCGTAGCGGGCGTCCTTGTCCAGGAAGTCCCCGTAGGCCCGCTGTTCGGCGGACTCGCCGCCGGTCACCACGTTGAGCAGCAGCCGCCCGCCGGACTGCCGCTGGTAGGTCGCGGCCATCTGCGCCGCCAGCGTGGGGCTGAGCTGCCCGGGCCGGAACGCCACCAGGTACTTCAACCGCTCGGTCACCTGGGTCAGCATCGCGGTGGTCAGCCAGGCGTCCTCGCACCAGGCACCGGTCGGCGTGAGCGCCCCCTCGAAGCCCAACTGCTCGGCGCTGCGGGCGATCTGGCCCAGGTAGCCGATGCTCGGCGGCCGGTCGGAGCCGGCCGTCCCGGGCGTCGAGCCGTGCCCGCCGCCGACGATCTGCCGGCTGTCGCCGTTGGTGGGGAGGAACCAGTGGAAGGTGAGAGCCATGGAACGGACACACTCCTGCGGCCGGTGCGGTCTGGGGTCGGTCGGTCCTGCTTGGGTCCTGCTGCTGAGAACTCACCGACAACGACGACAGCCGGCCGCCCACACCCGCGCCAGGTCCACGTGCAGTCGGCGCACGAGGAGGCGGGGACGGGGAGCGGTCATGCGCTCGATTATGCCCGACCCGGCGAACACCGGGCAGGGCAGAGCCCGTAGGCCCTCCCCCGGGCGGGGAAGGGCCTACGGACGGTGCACGCCAGGGGCGGGGATCAGACCTGGCCGGCCTTCTCCAGGGCCGCGCAGCAGGTGTTGATCAGCAGGCGGGTGACGACGTACGGGTCGACGTTGGCGTTCGGGCGACGGTCCTCGATGTAGCCCTTCTGCTCCACCTCGACCTGCCACGGGATGCGGACGGACGCGCCGCGGTTGGAGACGCCGTAGCTGTAGACGTTCCACGGGGCGGTCTCGTGCTTGCCGGTCAGGCGGGACTCGATGTCGGCGCCGTACTGGGTGACGTGGTCCATCACGATCTCCTGGGAGGCGCCGAGCGACTCGCAGGCGGTGATGATGGCGTCGTAGCCCTCGCGCATCGCCTTGGTGGAGAAGTTGGTGTGGGCGCCCGCGCCGTTCCAGTCGCCCCGGGCCGGCTTGGCGTCCAGGGTGGCGTCGATGCCGAACTCCTCGGCGGTGCGGTAGAGCAGGTAGCGGGCGATCCACAGGTCGTCCGAGACGGTCAGGGCGTCGACCGGGCCGATCTGGAACTCCCACTGGCCGGGCATGACCTCGGCGTTGATGCCGCAGATCGCCAGGCCGGCGTCCATGCAGCGGTCCAGGTGCAGCTCGACGATCTCGCGGCCGAAGACCTCCTCGGCGCCGACGCCGCAGTAGTAGCCGCCCTGCGGGGCCGGGAAGCCGCCCTCGGGGAAGCCCAGCGGGCGGGAGCCCTTGAAGAAGGTGTACTCCTGCTCGATGCCGAAGATCGACTCCTGCACGGTGTACTTCTCCTCGACCTCGCGCAGCAGGGCGCGGGTGTTGGACTCGTGCGGGGTGCCGTCCGTCTCCAGGACCTCGCACAGGACGAGGATGTTGTCGCCACCGCGGATCGGGTCCTTGGTGACCTTCACCGGGTCCAGCACGCGGTCCGAGGCGTGGCCCTCGGCCTGGTTGGTCGAGGAACCGTCGAAGCCCCAGGTCGGGATCTTGTCGGCGTTGGGCAGGACGCGAGTCTTGGAACGGAGCTTCGCGGTCGGCTTGGTGCCGTCGATCCAGATGTACTCGGCCTTGATTGCCACGGCGTGTCCCTCGATTGCTGGGTGGTGGATGCCCGCGTAGCGTCGCAAGCCGCCGTTTCCCGGTTGTTCCTCTCGTGTAACGCGCATGTGAACCAACCGTCCGCATCGGCACGGTCACGGTGCGGGAGTGCCGGGCGTGGCACCCCGCACCGCTGCGGGTGCTCAGCCGCGACGGGCGTGCGCGGCCCGGCGGCGCCGGGTGGCCCACAGCGCGGCCGCACCGCCCGCGACCAGGGCGGCGGCCCCGGCGGCCAGCGGGCCGGTGGCGCTGCTGCCGCCGGTGCTGGCGAGCCGCTCGGGCTTCTCCACCGCCGCCTGCGGCACGGCGGCGCGCGAGGTGCCGGCGTCCGCGACCGGCTGGGCGGCGGGCGCGGACGTCGGCACGGCGCTCGGGGTGCCCGGCGTGCTCGGAGTGCCGGTGGCGGCGGGGCCGGACGGCTTCTCGCAGCTGACCGAGGCGACGGTGATCTTCCCGGTGACCTTGGCGACGTTCAGGTTGAGCGGGTTCACCTCCACCTGCACCTCCAGGGCCGAGGCGGCGGCGGTGGTCGTGGTGGTGCTCTTCCTGGAGAACTCCACCGACACGCTGCCGACCAGCGGCACGTCCACCTTGGTCGGGCCGTACAGCCCGACGGTGACGGGCTTGCCCAGCACGGTCAGCTTGGCGGGGGCGACCACGTTCGCGGTCGGCTGCCCGTCGACCGGGCAGGTGGCCTCGGCGCTCATCGCCTCCAGGCCGAGCAGCGCGGTGGCGGGCAGGCCGGGGGCGTGCACGTCGGCGTTGACCAGCTTGACGGAGGCGGTGGCGCCCTTGGCGTCGACCCGGGTGACGGACGTGCCGATGTCCGCCTTGACCAGCTCGACCGGGCCGTTCTGGTCGACGCCCGCGACCTTGGCGGTCAGCACCGAGCCGTCCCTCTGCTCGGGCGTCTCCACCTTGTTGAGCGCGATGTCCACCGGGACGTCGACCGCCTTGTTCAGGAAGCTGACGTCCAGGGCGACCTCGGCGGTGACGGCACGGGCCTTGCCCGACGAGGGAGCGGTCGTGGCCGGCGCGGAGGCGGTCGACCCGGTCGTGGCCGGCGCGGCCTGGACGGGCCCGGCGGTGAGCAGCGTGCTCACCGCCACGGCGGCGGATGCGGAAACGATTCGGCGAGACGGCCGGGACAGCTGGGAAGACCGGAAGGACCGGGAAGACATGGCGAGACCCCCACACAGGTGAAACGATGAGCCGCCAGTCTTCTCAAACGATCCGTCACATGAGCCTCACGGAACGTCATTTCACTCGTTGGGGTGAGATTGACGTCCGGCACTGACCGGGATCTGCTACGGGAGCAACTCCCTTACGGCAGCCGCCAGTCCACCGGCTGCGCCCCCTGCCGCACCAGCAGCTCGTTGGCCCGGCTGAACGGCCGCGAGCCGAAGAAGCCGCGGTCGGCCGACATCGGGCTCGGGTGCACCGACTCCACCGTCGGGATGGTGCCCAGCAGCGGCCGCAGGTTGCGGGCGTCGCTGCCCCACAGGATCGCCACCATCGGACCGCCGCGCGCCACCAGCGCCCGGATCGCCTGCTCGGTGACCGCCTCCCAGCCCTTGCCCTTGTGGGCCCGGGGGTTGCGCGGCTGGGTGGTCAGCGCCCGGTTCAGCAGCAGGACGCCCTGCTGCGTCCAGGGCGTGAGGTCGCCGTTGGACGGCTGCGGCAGGCCGAGGTCGGTGCCGTACTCCCGGAAGATGTTGATCAGGCTCGGCGGGATCGGCCGGACGTCCGGTGCCACCGAGAAGCTCAGGCCGACGGCGTGGCCGGGCGTCGGGTACGGGTCCTGCCCGACGATCAGTACCCGGACGTCGGCGATCGGCTGCTGGAACGCCCGCAGCACGTTCGGTCCGGACGGCAGGTAGGTGCGGCCCGCCGCGATCTCGGCGCGGAGGAAGTCGCCCATCGCGGCGATCTGCCCGGCGACGGGTTCAAGTGCGGTGGCCCAGCCGGGCTCGACGATCTCATTCAGTGGACGCGGTGCCATGGTCGTCACCCTATCGGCCGATACCGACAGGGCGTCACCACGGAGGGTCACCGCGAACGATCACCGGGAGCAGCCACCGGGCCGCCCACCGCCTCGCCGACCGCCGCGCCCGGTCACCCCACCGGCCGCCCCCGCAGCACCACCGTGCGCGGGTCCGCGAGCACCCGGACGTCCGCCCGCGGGTCCTCCTCGTAGACCACGAAGTCCGCCGGAGCGCCCTCCTCCAGCCCCGGCCGCCCGAGCCACTCCCGTGCGCCCCAGCTCGCCGCCGACAGCGCCTCGGCCGGGCTCAGCCCCGCCTTCACCAGCTCCGCCACCTCGTCCGCGACCAGCCCGTGGGCGAGCGAACCGCCCGCGTCGGTGCCGACGAACACCGGGATGCCCGCGTCGTGCGCGGCGCCCACGGTGTCGTAGCGGCGCTCGTGCAGCCGCCGCATGTGCGCCGACCAGGCCGGGAACTTGGCCTCCCCGCCCGCCGCCAGCTGCGGGAAGGTGGCGATGTTGACCAGGGTCGGCACGATGGCCACCCCGCGCTCGGCGAAGGCCGGGATCAGCTCCTCGGTCAGCCCGGTGGCGTGCTCGACGCAGTCGATCCCGGCCGCCAGCAGGTCCGGCAGCGACTCCGCCGCGAAGCAGTGCGCGGTGACCCGCGCGCCCTCCTCGTGCGCCGCCGCGATCGCCTCGGCCAGCGCGTCGCCCGGCCAGCAGGCGGCGAGGTCGCCGCGCTCGCGGTCGATCCAGTCGCCGACCAGCTTCACCCAGCCGTCGCCCCGCCGGGCCTCGGCCCGCACGTAGGCGGCGAGGTCCCCGGGCTCGATCTCGTGGGCGTAGTTGCGGATGTAGCGGCGGGTGCGGGCGATGTGCCGGCCGGCCCGGATGATCCGGGGCAGGTCCTCGCGCCCGTCGATCCAGCGGGTGTCGGCGGCCGAGCCGGCGTCGCGGATCAGCAGGGTGCCCGCGTCACGGTCGGTGAGCGCCTGCTTCTCGCTGGTCTCGGCGTCCACGGCGCCGTGCGCGTCCAGGCCGACGTGGCAGTGCGCGTCCACCAGGCCGGGCAGCACCCAGCCCGTCACCGTCCGGACGTCCCCGGCGGTCGGCGGTCGGGTGAAGCTCACCCGGCCGTCCACCACCCAGAGTTCGTCCCGGACCTCCTCCGGACCGACCAGCACCCGGCCCCGGACGTGCAGCACCGCACCTTCAGTCATGGCCGCACTCTACCGACGGGCGCGTTCCCTGCCACCGGCACGCATGCGGCAGACTCGTTGCCGCACCCACCACCCGCCCCGTGAAAGGCCATGAAGCCGTGAGAGAGCGCAGCGAGCGAACCGTCAAGAGGAGCGCGTGGGCGAACGCCCTCGCCGAGCGAAGCGAGGCGGGCGCGTGAGTTCCTTCCTCGACCTCCCCCCGCTCAGCGCCGCCGGGTTCGCGGCGATCGAGGACCAGGTCGCCGCGCTGCTGCACACCGGGGCCGACGTCATCGTCACCCAGGGCGAGGCCCTGCTGCCGCTGGAGGCCGCGATCCGCGGCGCCGCGCACCCCGGCTCCACCGCGCTCAACATCGTCACCGGCCCGTACGGCCAGACCTTCGGCAACTGGTTGCGCTCCTGCGGGACGACGGTGGTCGACCTCGCGGTGCCCTTCGACAGCGCGGTGAGCCCCGAGCAGGTCGGCGAGGCGCTGGAGAGCCACCCGGAGATCGACTTCGTCTCCCTGGTGCACGCCGAGGCCGCCACCGGCAACACCAACCCGGTCGCCGGGATCGCCTCCGTGGTCCGTGCGCACGGCGCCCTGCTGATGCTCGACGCGGTCGCCTCGGTCGCCGCCGAGCCGCTGCTCACCGACGAGTGGGGCATCGACCTGTGCGTGATCGGCGGCCAGAAGGCGATGGGCGGCCCGGCCGGGGTCTCCGCCGTCTCCGTCTCCGAGCGCGCCTGGGAGCGGATCGCCGCCAACCCGGCCGCCCCGCGCCGCTCCTACCTGTCCCTGTTGGACTGGAAGGAGCGCTGGACGGACGCCGGCCGCACCGTACTGCCGCACGCCCCGGCCCAGTTGGAGATGCTCGCGCTCGGCGCCTGCCTGGACCGGATCGCCGCCGACGGCCTGCCCACCGTGATCGCCCGGCACCGCGCCGCCTCGGCCGCCACCCGGGCCGGCGCCCGCGCCCTCGGCACGCTCAGCCCCTACGTCCACCAGGACGCCGCCGCGGCTCCGGTCGCCACCACCCTGCGCACCCCGGCCGGGGTGCACGCCGCCGAGCTCGCCGCCGCCCTCGACCCGGCGCTGCCCGTCCAGCCCGGCGGCGGGGCGCTGGCGGCCTCCATGCTCCGCGTCAACCACTACGGCACGGCGGCCTCGCTGGACACCGTCCGGGCCTGCCTGACCGCCCTCGCCACGGCCACCGGGGGCGACGCCGACGCGGCGCTGGAGGCGGCCGGGGCGGCGTGGAAGGCCGCCGCCTAGGAAACGCCGAACGGCCCCCGAATCACTTCGGGGGCCGTTCTCCCGGCTGCGCTCAGTGCCCGCCCGCGTCCACCACCTCGACGCCCCGGATGTTCCGCTCGATCTCCTCCGCCGGCAGCGCGACGGACAGCGCCCAGTAGTAGATGAGCAGCGAGAACACCACCACGACCCCGATGTCCCACCACAGCGGCAGGTTCCCCTGGGCGCCCACGCCGAAGGTGCCCTGCCAGGAGACGATCCCCATCCCGACCAGGTAGACCGGCAGCCACTGCCCGGCCTTGAAGTCCATCCGCGGCGCGTTCGGCACCCCCTTCGAGGCGGCGTACGCCGAGTACCCGCCGAGCAGCGCGTACCCGATCAGGATCGCCAGCCCGAGGCGCCACAGGGTGTCCCAGCCGGACCAGTAGATGACCAGGCTCGCCACCGCGAAGGCGATCGGCGAGATGACCGTGCCGGCCGGCAGGTGGTACGAGCGCTCCATCCCGGGCAGCCGCTTGCGCAGCACCCCGAAGGCCAGCGGCGCGCCCGCGTACATCAGCACCACCGCCGAGGTGATGAAGCCGACCAGCTTCTGCCAGCTCGGGAACGGCAGGAAGCAGACCACCCCGGCGACCCAGGCGATCAGCAGCCCGAGCCAGGGCACCGAGTTGCGGTCGGTGTACTGCAGGGCCTGCGGCGCGTAGCCGTTGCGGCTGAGGCCGTAGGTGACCCGGGAGCTGGAGGTGATGTAGACCAGCCCGGTGCCCGCGGGCGAGATCACCGCGTCGATGAACAGGATCGTCGCCAGCCAGCCGAGGCCGATCAGCGTGGCGAGGCCCGCGAACGGGCCGCTGATCCCCGGGTAGTCGAGCTTGGCCCAGCCCCCGGCGAAGGTCTCCGGCGGCAGGGCGCCGATGAACACCACCTGGAGCAGCACGTAGATGATCGTGCCGATCACCACCGACCCGAGGACGGCCCGGGGGATGTCCCGGCGGGGGTTGCGGCTCTCCCCCGCCCACTGGATGGCCTGCTCGAAGCCGAGCAACGCGAAGATCACGCCGCTGGTGCTGATCGCGGCGAGCACGCCCTTGGCGCCGTCCGGGGCGAAGCCGTGCACGGTGAAGTTGGAGCCGTGGAAGTCCTGGATGCCGAGCGCGAAGATCGCCAGGATCGGGATCGCGACCTTCCACACGGTGGCCACGCTGTTGGTGTGGGCGAGGAGCCGGACGCCGAGGAAGTTGATCGCGACGAACACGCCCATCAGCACGGCCGCGACCAGGAAGCCCGTCCCGGTCAGCGTCAGGTCCTTGTTGAGGAAGCCGTCCGCCCAGGTCCAGTGCCGGGCGTAGTTGATCATCGCCTGGACCTCGATCGGCGCGATGGTCGCGGCCTGGAGCCAGGTGAACCAGCCGAAGGACATCCCGGCGAAGCCGCCGAAGGCGTAGTGGGGGTAGCGGGCCGTGCCGCCGGCGACCGGGAACAGTCCGCCCAGCTCGGCATGGATCAGCGCCAGCAGGACGATCGCCACCGCGCCGATGCCCCAGGACAGCAGCGCGGCGGGCCCGGCCGCCACCGCCGCCTTCTGCGCCCCGAACAGCCAGCCGGAGCCGATGATCGCGCCGACCGAGGCGAAGAGCAGCCCGGCGACGCCGACCTCGCGCTTCAGCCCGCCGTGCCCCGTGGGGGGCGATGCCGTCGTCTTGGAATGGGCCATGGCGCCACGCCTCTCACCTCGGGGAATCCCCCCGACAGTGCCGCAGCGGCATCCGCACCCACCGAGAAACGCGCCGCGCCCCACGCCCCCTCACCCGAACGGCCGGAGCGGACGGCACCTGGCCGCCGGTCGGCGCGGCACCATCCGCCCGGCCCGGCCCCGCCCCAACGGTTTTCGGTCACTCCCCCCGACACAGTTCCCCGGGCGTTCATCCGACCGGCACGCGGAACTCACCGGGGACCGGCAGGCTCCGCCCAGAGCCGAAGTTGGCTAGACAACTTACCGCCGAGGAGGAGACCGTGACCGAGCTGCCGCCGTACTGGCTGCGCGACAACTGCCCCTGCGCCGACTGCCGGGACCCGCGCAACGGCCAGAAGCTGTTCCAGATCGACGACCTCCCGCCGGACCTCGCGATCGCCGCGAGCACGGAGACCGACGGCCACCTGGAGGTGCTCTGGTCCGACGGCCACCGCTCCCGCTACCCGCTCGCCTGGCTGGCCGAGCCGGCGGGCGGCGACGGTCGCACCGAGCAGGACAAGCGGCTCTGGACGGCCGCCGACTTCGCCCACGGCATCCCCGAGGCCGACTGGGAGGCCTACCTCACCGACCCCGCCGAGCAGGCCGCCGCCCTCGCCGCCGTCCGGCGCAGCGGCTTCGCGGTGCTGCGCGGGGTGCCCACCGTGGAGCGGCAGGTGCTGCGGGTGGCCGAGAGCTTCGGCTACGTGCGGGTCACCAACTACGGCGAGCTGTTCGACGTCCGGGTCGAGCCGGACCCCAACAACCTCGCGTTCACGAACAGGACGATCGCCCCGCACACCGACAACCCGTACCGCGACCCGGTGCCGACCCTCCAGCTGCTGCACTGCCTGGAGAACTCGGCGACCGGCGGCGACTCCGGCCTGGTGGACGGCTTCCAGGCAGCCGCGATCCTCCGGGACGAGGCCCCCGAGGACTTCGCGACGCTCACCCGCACCCCCGTCCCCTTCGTCTTCCGCGACCGCCGCACCGAACTGCGCGCCGACCGCCCGCTGATCGACGTGGACCCGCTGGGCCGGATCCGCGAGGTCCGGTTCAACAACCGCTCGATCGGCACGCTCCGCGGCGACGACCGGGAAGCCTTCTACGCCGCCTACCGCCGGTTCGCCGCGATCACCCTGCGCCCCGAGCTCCAGCTGACCTTCCGGCTCGGCCCGGGCGACTGCCTGGTCTTCGACAACACCCGCCTGCTGCACGCCCGTACGGCCTTCCAGCAGGACGGCCACCGGCACCTCCAGGGCTGCTACGCGGACCTGGACTCCCTGCACAGCACCCTCGCCGTGCTGCACCGCCGCACCGCCGCCCTGGACGAACTGGCCGGGCTGTTCGCGGGCGAGGGCGCCGGGGAGTACCTGGGCGAGGCCGTCACCATGGCCGAGCACATGCTCCAGGCCGCGGCCGCCGCCGAGGCCGCCGGGGCCCCCGGCCACCTGGTCGCCGCGGCCCTGCTGCACGACGTCGGACACTTCTTTGATGAGCACGGCCACGGCCCGCTGCACGGACGGGATCTGATGGAAGGTCAGGACAACCGGCACAGCCACACCGGCGCCGACCGGTTGGCCGCCTGGTTCGGCCCGGAGGTCACCGAGCCGGTCCGGCTGCACGTGGCCGCCAAGCGCTACCTGTGCGCGGTCGAGCCCGGCTACCGCGCCCGGCTCTCCGAGGCCTCCGAGTACACCCTCACCGTCCAGGGCGGCCCGATGGACGCCGAGGAGGCCGCCGCCTTCGCCGAACTCCCGGGCGCCGTCCACGCGGTGGCCGTGCGCCGGTGGGACGAGCAGGCGAAGGAGCCGGGCCTGCGGACGCCGGACTTCGAGCACTACCGCCCGCTGCTCGCCTCGCTCATGCGCTAGGACGCGCAGGACGCGCAGGACGCGCAGGACACGTAGGACGCGCAGGAACCCCGAACGACGCCCGGGAGCTCAGTCCAGCTCCCGGGCGTGCCGCGAAAGCGCCGACGTGGCCAGCGAGTTGTGCACGCTGAACGCCACCGTGCCGGGCAGGTAGCGGTCCTGGGACCACTCCACCGGTGTGCCGGTCGGGTCGGTGGTGCGCCGTCGCTCGCGCAGCAGCGGGCCGCCCCGGCGGCAGCCGAGCAGTCGGGCGTCCTCGGCGTTGGCCGCGACGATGTCGATGGTGTGGTCGGCGTCGGTGAACAGGATGCCGTGCTCGCGCAGCACCTCGGTGTGCGAGACGACGTCCGGCGGCAGCTCGGCGACGATCTCGCCGACCCGCGGCGGGTAGATCGTCCGCTCGACCATCACCGGGGTGCCGGACAGCGTCCGCAGCCGGACCGTGACGTACACCTCGGCGCCGGGCTCCAGCCGCAGTTGCTCGCGCTCGGCCGCGTCGGCCGGGCGGCGCACCAGGGAGTCCAGGATGCCGCCGGGCTCCTCGCCCATCGAGTACGCCCAGTGCGTGAAGCTGAGCAGTTCCGAGAAGCTCTGCACCCGGGCGCCGCCGAGCACCACCCGTCGGGTGCCGCGGCGGGAGGTGACCAGCCCGTCGGAGCGCAGCACGGCGAGCGCCTGGCGGACGGTGCCGCGGGAGACCCCGTACTGCTCGGCCAGCGCGCCCTCGGCGGGCAGCCGGCCGGCCTCGCCGTACGCGCCGGTGGTGATGGCCTCGCGCAGATCTGCGGCCACCTTGCGGTACAGGGCTCCGGCCGTGCGCTCGACTGGGCGCCCGGGCTCTACTGCCACGTCACTCAATTGACCCTCCAGGGGCGGTGTCCAGCGCAGCCGTACCGGCACGGACAGCCCGACCTTATCCCGCTGCGCCGTTCGAGCATCGCACCGAACGGATCACGCACCGATGGCCGGATTCCACCGTTCCCGCAGCCGACCCCGGTTCTGGGCCGTCCGTTCACCTTCCCGTCACCGAACTTCGGGTTACTTACCTCCGTCAGCGAAGTTGGCTAGTCAACTCGGACGGTTCCGAACGGATACCGGACGAACGCGGCAAGGAACCCCGACGGATCTCCCGACGGGCCACCGACGGATCCGCGCCCCGGCCACTCGCACGATCGATCCCCCGATCAGATCGGACACCACTCCCGTGCAGCACCCCCTTCGCAGTACACCCGATCAGGAGACTGACCCGTGTCCGTGCACCGTGCCCGCTCCGCCGCCTTCGCGGCCGTCCTGACCGCCGCCGCGCTGTCCCTCACCGCCTGCGGTTCCGCCGGCTCCTCCACCGCGAAGTCCGGCAGCGACGCCGCGGGCGGCAAGAGCGCCAAGACCGCCACCTCGGCCGCCGACTTCGGCGGCATGGACGCCCTGGTCGCCGCCGCCAAGAAGGAAGGCAAGCTGCACGTCATCACGCTGCCGCGCGACTGGGCGAACTACGGCAAGCTGATGGACGGCTTCAAGGCGAAGTACGGCATCGACATCGAGGACGAGAACCCGGACGGCTCCAGCCAGGACGAGATCAACGCGATCACGTCCCGTAAGGGCCAGGACCGCGCCCCCGACGTGGTCGACCTGGGCGCCGCGTTCGCCACCTCCGGCGGCAAGCAGGGCCTGTTCGCCCCCTACAAGGTCGCCGACTTCGACAAGATCCCGGCCTCCATGAAGGACGCCAACGGTCTGAGTTACAACGACTACGGCGGCTACGTCTCGATCGCCTGCGACGCCAAGAAGGTGTCGGCCTGCCCGAAGACCTTCGCCGACCTGCTCAAGCCCGAGTACAAGGGCATGGTCGCGCTCAACGGCAACCCGACCAAGGCGAACGCCGCGTACAGCGCCGTCATGGCCGCCGCCCTGGCCAACGGCGGTTCGCTGGACAACATCCAGCCCGGCATCGACTTCTTCGGCAAGCTCAAGCAGGCCGGGAACTTCAACCCGGTCGAGGTCACCCCGGCGACCATCGAGAAGGGCGAGACCCCGATCAGCGTCGACTGGTCCTACCTGAACGCCGGCTACACCGACAAGTTCAAGGACAAGGGCATCGACTGGCAGGTCAGCATCCCGTCCGACGGCATCTACGCCGGCTTCTACAACCAGGCCATCAACAAGGACGCGCCGCACCCGGCCGCCGCCCGCCTGTGGGAGGAGTACCTCTACAGCGCGGAGGGCCAGAACGGCTACCTGGGCGGCTACGCCACCCCGGCCCTGTTCGACGCCATGAAGGCCGCGGGCACCCTGGACGCGGCCGCCGCCGCCAAGCTCCCGGCCATCGAGAAGCCCTTCACCACCTTCCCGACCGACGACCAGACCACCGCGGCCAAGAAGGTCGTGACGGAGAACTGGGCCAAGGCGATCTCGGGCTGATCTGACTGATGACTACGGCTCCCACCCCGGTGCCGGCCAGCGCCTCCGCCGCCCAGAGCGGCGGGGGCGCCCCCGGCCCCGTCTCCCCCGCCCCGGCCCCGGTCACCGCCACCACGGTGCACACCGAGGCCCCCCGCCCGGCCGCGCGCCGGGCCCGCGGCAGCCGCGCCTGGCTCGCCGCCCTCCCCCTGATCCTCTTCTTCGCGATCGGCTTCGGCCTGCCCGCCGTCGCGATCGTCATCGGCGCCTTCACCACCTCCTCGGACGCCCCCGACGGCGGCGGCGCCTTCACCCTCGACAACCTCACCGGCTCGCTCCAGGGCGCCTACTGGACGGCCCTGTGGGGCAGCGTGAAGCTCTCCCTGCTGACCGCGCTGATCGCCACCGTGGTCGGCCTGCCGCTGGCCCAGGCCGTGGCGACCTCCCGGTTCCGCGCCTTCCGCGAGGCCGTGATGTCCGCCTCCGGCGTGCTCGCCAACTTCGGCGGCGTCCCGCTGGCCTTCATGTTCGTCGCCACCCTCGGCAACTCCGGCGAGGTCACCAGGAAGCTCGGCCTGACCGCGCACGGCTGGAACCTCTACACCTTCTCCGGCCTGTCCGTGGTCTACCTGTACTTCCTGGTGCCGCTGATGGTCATCACCATCACCCCGGCCCTGGAGGGCCTCAAGGTCCAGTGGCGCGAGGCCGCGTACAACAACGGCGCCACCGGCCTGCAGTACTGGCGGCACGTGGCGCTGCCCGTCCTGCTGCCCTCGCTGCTCGGCGGCTTCGTGCTGCTGTTCGGCGCCTCCTTCGCCGCGTACGCCACCGCCGAGGCCATGGTGGGCAGTTCGGTGCCGCTGATCTCGATGCAGATCGGCGACGCGCTGTCCGGCAACGTCCTGGTCGGCCAGGGCAACCTCGCCCTCGCCCTCGGCCTCGACATGATCGTGGTCGCCTGCCTGGTGATGGCCGTGTACCTGCCCCTTCAGCGCCGGAGTGCCAAGTGGCTCGCCTGATCAATCGCATCCGTTTCGGCCGCGGCCTGGTCCTGCTGCTCTGCGGGATCTACTTCGCGGTGCCGCTGGTCTCGTCGGTGGTCTTCAGCGTCGACGACCACAAGAACGGCACCACCTTCCGCGCCTACACCGAGCTGCTGAACGCCCCCGGCTTCACCGACAGCCTGGTGCTCAGCCTCGAACTGGCCGTCGTCACCGTGGCGGTGCTGCTGCTCCTGCTCGTCCCCGCGGTGCTCGCCGCCCGGCTCGGCGCGCCGAAGCTGCGCCCGGTCATCGAGGTCATGTGCTCGATGCCGCTGGTCGTCCCGGTGGTGGCCCTCACCACCGGCATCATCGGCGTGCTGCGCTGGGGCCCGGACTACCTCCAGGACACCCCGTTCTTCCAGACCATGGTGGCCATCCAGAACCCGGACTTCCCGATCGTCCTGGTCATCGCCTACGTGCTGATGGCCCTGCCGTTCGCCTACCGGGCCATCGACGCCGGACTGCGCGGCGTGGACGTGGTCACCCTGGTCGAGGCCGCCCGCAACTGCGGCGCCGGCTGGCTGCGCGCGGTGTTCACCGTCGTCCTGCCGAACCTGCGCAGCGCGCTGCTGAACGGCGCCGTGCTCACCGTCGCCCTGGTGCTCGGCGAGTTCACCACCGCCTCCATCCTCGGCTTCGGCCCCTTCTCGGTGTGGATCAACTCCAACGGCAAGAGCGACGGCCAGATGTCCGTCGCGGTGTCGATGCTCAGCCTGCTGATCGTCTGGCTCGTCCTGCTGCTGATGTCCGCCGTCGGCCGCGGCCGCAAGGCCGCCCGGTCCTGAACCACCCCCCGTTCTCCAGGAGTTACCAGCCATGACCACGGCCACCGCCACCGCCTCCCGGGCCGCGACCGCCGCCGGCGGCGCCACCGTCGAGTTCCGCTCGCTGCGCCGCGCGTTCGGCGCCACCACCGCCCTCGACGGTCTGGACCTGACCGTCCGGCCCGGTGAACTGCTCGCCCTGCTCGGCCCGTCCGGCTGCGGCAAGACCACCGCGCTGCGCATCCTGGCCGGCTTCGAGCAGCACGACTCCGGCGAGGTGCTGGTCGACGGACAGGACATCACCTCGATCCCCGCCCACAAGCGCGACGCGGGCATGGTGTTCCAGTCGTACAGCCTCTTCCCGCACCTGACCGCGCTGGACAACGTCGCCTTCGGGCTGCGGATGCGCGGCACCGGCAAGGCCGAGCGCCGCAAGCGCGCCCAGGAGCTGCTGGAACTGGTCGGCCTGCCGCACCGCGCCGAGCACTACCCGCACCAGATGTCCGGCGGCCAGCAGCAGCGCATCGCGCTCGCCCGCGCGCTCGCCCTCCAGCCGCGCGTGCTGCTGCTGGACGAGCCGCTGTCCGCGCTGGACGCCAAGGTCCGCCTCCAGCTGCGCGAGGAGATCCGCCGCCTCCAGCAGGAGCTGGGCATCACCACCCTGTTCGTCACCCACGACCAGGAGGAGGCGCTGTCCATGGCCGACCGGGTCGCCGTGCTGCGGGCCGGGAAGCTGGAGCAGTGCGCCACCCCGTCCGAGCTGTACGGCCGGCCGGCCACCCCCTTCGTCGCCGAGTTCGTCGGCACCATGAGCCGCATCCCGTGCACCCGCACCCCGGACGGCGTCGAGGTGCTCGGCCGCCGGCACGCGGTCGACGGCACGGCGCCCGCCGACGGCGAACTCCAGGTGCTGGTCCGCCCGGAGAACGTCGTCCTCACCCCGTCCGCGACCGGCCCGGCCCAGGTGGTCACCGCGTCCTTCCTGGGCGCCGTCACCCGGCTCACCGTCCGCCTCGACGACGGCACCGAGGTCAAGGCCGACCTGCCCACCGAGGCCGCCGCCGCCCTCCCGGCCGGCGCGCGCGCCGAGCTCACCCTGCCGGAGCGCCCGGTACTGGTGGACCGCCGCACCGCCTGAGCGGCCCGTCTGGGATCCTCGTTACCGCCTCTGCACCCTCAGAAGAACCACCGAAGGTACCGCCATGCCTGAAACCGTCCCGCCCGTTCCCACTCCCTCCGCCCCCGTCCCCCTCCCCGCCGCCGTCCTCTTCGACATGGACGGCACCCTGGTCGACACCGAGCAGCTGTGGTGGAAGGCCGCCGCCGAACTCGCCGAGGAGCTGGACCACCCGCTCACCGACCAGGACGCCCCCGAGGTGCTCGGCCAGGCCGTCGAGCACACCGCCGCCCACCTGCACAGGGTCAGCGGCACCAGCCGTCCCGAGGCCGAGCTCGCCACGGTGCTCGGCGAGTCCTTCGCCGCCAAGGTCGCCGCCGAGACGGTGCCCCGCCCCGGCGCGCTCGCCCTGCTGGCGGCCCTGCGCGACGCACAGGTGCCCACCGCGCTGGTCTCCGCCTCCCCGCGCCTGGTGGTGGACCTCGTCCTGTCCTCCATCGGCCGCGACTGGTTCGCCGTCACCATGGCCGCCGAGGACACCCCCCGCACCAAGCCCGCGCCGGACCCGTACCTGGCCGCCGCCGAGCGGCTCGGCCTCGACCCGGCCACCTGCGTCGCCGTCGAGGACACCCCCACCGGGGTCACCTCCGCCGCCGCGGCCGGCTGCGCGGTGCTCGCCGTCCCCTCCAGCGCCGTCCCGATGCCCGACGGCCGGCGGATCACCCTGCTGGACAGCCTGGAGCGCGCCGACCTGGCCCTGCTGGGGAAGCTCTCCACCGCCCCGGCCGTTTGACAGCGACATGCCCTACGTCCTGCTCGCCCTCGCCATCCTGAGCGAGGTCTGCGCCACCAGCTGCCTCAAACTCACCGAGGGCTTCACACGCCTCTGGCCCAGCCTCGGCGTCGGGGTCGGCTACGCGCTGTCCTTCTACCTCCTCGGCCGCGCCCTCAAGCACATCCCGGTCTCCGTCGCCTACGCCGTCTGGTCGGGCGCCGGAACGGCCGCGGTCGCCGGAATCGGCGTGGTCGCCTTCGGCGAATCACTGGGCAAGGTGCAGATCCTCGGCATCGCCCTGATCATCGTCGGAGTCGTCGTCCTCAACCTCAAGGGCGGCCACTGACTAGGTTCTGTCCGGCGGATCATGGTCGGAGCCAGAGGCGGATCGCTGCGACGGTGACCGTGCCATGGAAGACGTAGGCTCGCTTGTCGTAGCGGGTTGCGACGGCCCGGAAGGTCTTGAGCCGGTTGATCGTGCGCTCGACCTCGTTGCGGCGCTTGTAGGTCTCCTTGTCGAA
>NZ_JBHZCN010000086.1:0-40751 GCF_042755465.1 Kitasatospora sp. NPDC059160
GCTCCGACGTCCCGGGCCGTGCCCAGCCGGTCCAGCCGGCGCCGACCCTGGCCGTCCCCGAGCCCGGCGTCCGGCCCGCCCTGCGCGGCCGCCCCGGCCGGCCGTACCCCGGCGGCCCGGCGGACGCCCGGCAGGGCCTGGCCGCGCCGCCCGGGGGCAGCCTGCTGGACATGCTCAAGGTCGCCATCGCGATCCTGGACACCGCGGGCCGGGTGGTGCTGTGGAGCCCGGCCGCCGAGGAGCTGCTCGGCTGGCCGAGCGAGCTGCTGGTCGGCCGCCGGATCGACGAGCTGATCCCGGACCAGGAGCAGGTCGCCCGGATCCGGACCGCGGTCCAGGACACCCTGCGGCACGGCCGCTGGGCGGGCAACGCCGAACTGCGCGACCGGGACGGCGTGCCGGTCGCCGTGGACGCCCGGATCTCCCTGCTGGTGGACGGCGACGGCACCCCGTTCCTCCAGGTCAACCTGGCCGAGGCGGCCGCCGTACGGGCCATCGAGCGGGACCTCGCGGTGCGCGACGCGCTGTTCGAGCAGTCCCCGCTGGGCATCGCCATCCTGGACACCGACCTGCGCTACACCGCCGTCAACCAGACCCTGGCCGAGATGAACGGCGTCGCCCTGGAGGACCACGTCGGCCGCACCACCGGCGAGACCCTGCCCGAGCGGGCCGCCGACGAGATCACCGCGATCCAGCGCCAGGTGCTGGCCACCGGCGAGCCGGTCATCGACGTCACCCTCGCCTCCCCGGTCACCACCCGGGCCGGCTACCGCTCGATCTCCTACAGCCGGATGACCGACCGGGCCGGCCGGGTGCTCGGCATCTCCGGCACCGTCATGGACGTGACGGAGCGTTACCGAGCGGTGGCCAAGGTCGAACACGCCCGGCGGCGGCTCTCGCTGCTCAACGAGTTCGGCTCCCGGGTCGGAGACCTGCTCGACGCCGCCCGGATCGCCCAGGAACTGGCCAACTCGGTGGTGCCCCGGCTGACCGACCACTCCGCGGTGATCCTGCTCCAGGCCGTCGCGCACGGTGACGACCTGCCCCGGCACGGCCACGACCGGCGCACCTCGCTGCTCCAGCTCGGCACCGCCTCGGTCCAGGACGGCCCCGAGGTCGAGGTGATGCTCCGGCGCGGCGCCCGGATCACCTTCGCGGAGGACTCCGCCTGTGGCCGGGTGCTGCGCACCGGGGTGCCCGAACTGCTGTCCGGCGCCGACCAGCTGGACGACGTCACCTACCCCGGCGACCCCAAGATGCAGGCCGCCCACGACCTGGGCGTGCACTCGATGTTGGTGGTCCCGCTGCGCGCCCGCGGCATCGTGATCGGCCTGCTGCTGGTCAGCCGGGCCGGCTACCGCGAGGGCTTCGACCGGGACGACCTCGCCTTCACCGTCGAACTCGCCGACCGGGCCGGCAGCTCGCTGGACAACGCCCGGCTGTACGCCCGCGAGCGCACCGCCGCGCTCACCCTCCAGCGCACCCTGCTCCCGCAGCAGGTCCCCCAGCCCACCGGCGTCGAGGTCGCCTACCGGTACGTGCCCGGCAGCAGCGGCACCGAGGTCGGCGGTGACTGGTTCGACGTCATCCCGCTGCCCGGCGACCGGACCGCGCTGGTGGTCGGCGATGTGATGGGCCACGGCCTGCGGGCCGCCGCCACGATGGGCCGGCTGCGCACCGCCGTCCGGGTGCTGGCCGCCCTCGACCTGCCGCCGGACGTCCTGCTGCGGCACGTCCACGAGCTGGCCGACGACCTCGCCCAGGGCCCGGACGAGGCGCTGCTCGCCACCTGCGTCTACGCCGTCTTCGACCCGGGCACGGCGAAGCTGACGGTGGCCAAGGCCGGGCACATCCCGCCGGTGCTGGTGGTGCCGGGCGAGGGGGCGGTGGAGCCGACCCGCACCGGTGGCCCGCTGCGCGGCGGGGCCGGGCGGATCCTCGACCTGCCCTCCGGCGCCCCGCTCGGCGTGGGCGGAGTTCCGTTCGAATCGGTCGAACTGAAGATCCCCGAGGGCAGCCTGCTCGCGCTCTGCACCGACGGCCTGGTGGAGTCCCGGGACAAGGACCTCGACGTCGGCCTGGGCCGGCTGGTCACCGTGCTCCAGGAGCCGCACGCCTCCATCCAGGCCGCCTGCGAGGCGGTGCTGGACACCATGGAGCAGGGCCGCGAGCCGGACGACGTCGCCCTGCTGCTGGCCCGGCTCGGGCACGGCCAGGCCGGTACCCCGACGGCCGGCTGGACGCTGCCCGCCGAGCCGACCGCCGTCTCCCGGGCCCGTCGGCTGGTCCGCGCCGCGCTCGCCGAGTGGGGCGTCGAGGACCTCACCGACACCGCGGAGCTGCTGGTCAGCGAGCTGGTCACGAACGCCGTCCGGTACGCCAGCGCCCCGATCGGGGTCCGGCTCACGCTCGGCGAGACCCTGCTGGTCGAGATCTCCGACCCGCTGCCGGACCCGCCCCGGGAGCGCCACGCGGCCGAGGCCGACGAGGGCGGCCGGGGCCTGGAGCTGGTCCACCGGCTCGCGCTGCACTGGGGTGCCCGGGCCGAGGGGATCGGCAAGGTGGTCTGGTTCGAGCTGGCACTGCCGGGTAGTGACACCGGCGAGGAGTGACGCGAGTAGAGCGTCCGGACCGTCGGGAGAACCGTGCTGCATATGCCAACGGGCGCTCAGGGGGAGCGCGCGCTCCGGAAGGGGGCGCGGGCGTGGCATTGTGGTTGCGCGGGCGGTAGGACAAAAACCTTCGCCCGATCTGATGTTGTGATGTTGAGGGCGTGTGAACGCACCCCTCGATGATGAATACTCGGTCTTCTCGACATCCGGACGGTCGCGGGTTGGAGGGGTCGGTCCGTTGAACAGCACTCCGGCGCGGAACGCGCCGAGCAGCAGCGGTCATGCCGCTGTGCCCGGGCAGGCCGGTTCCCCGCACCTGCCCGTACCGGCGCCGCCGCCGGCCCGCGCCACCGCCGGCCCGGGCCGCGACGGCCGCGCCGCGGCCCACCCGGCCGCCGAATCCCGGCCCTGGGGCGCCGGGGACCCGGGCTCGATCTACGACTACATCCGGGTCGCCACCTTCGCGATCGGCCCCGACGGCCGGATCAGCCAGTGGAGCGAGCGCGCCGCCGAGTTCTTCGGCGTCCCCGCCGCCGAGGCCGTGGGCGCCGACCCGATCAGCACCTTCGTCCCCCGCGAACTCTGGCGCCGCGGCCGCGCCCGGCTGGAGCGCACCCTGGCCGGCGAGGAGTGGGTCGGCACCACCCCCTACCGGGACGCCGCCGGCGGCGAGGGACTCGCCGAGCTCTACCTGATGCCCGACAGCGCCCTGCCCACCGCGGGCGCCACCTGTCTGGCGGTCGACCTCGGCCGGCTGCGCCGGATCGAGACCGACCTCGCCGCCTCCGAAGCCGTCTTCGGGCAGACGCCCACCGGCTTCGTGCTCTTCGACGACCGGCTGCGGCTGCAGCGGGTCAACGACGCCTTCGCCTCCGGAATGGGCCTCGTCCCCACCGACCTGGAGGGCCTCACCCCGCACGACCTCTTCCCGCCGTCCGAGGCCGACCGGCTCAGTGCCGCCCTGCGCAAGGTCCTCGCCACCGGGGAGCCCGTCTTCGACCTGCGCTTCCACAGCGCCGTCCCGACCCGCGAGGGCAACCGGCTCTGGGCCGTCTCGCTGTACCGGCTCAACGGCTCGGCCGGGCAGCCGATGGGCGTGGCCGGACAGGTCTCCGACGTCACCAGCCGGCACGTCGCCGAGCGCGAGGCCGACGGCGTGCGCCGCAACCTCGCCCTGCTCAACGAGGCCAGCGCGCACATCGGCTCCACCCTCGACCTGGAGACCACCGCCAAGGAGCTCCTGGACGTGGTCGTCCCGCCGTTCTGCGACCTCGCCACCGTCGACCTGTACACCGCGCTGCTCTCCGGCGAGACCGTCCCCAGCGCCGGGCGCCTCGGCGACACCGTGCTCACCGACGGCAGCGGCGAACTGCGCCGGGTCGCCGTCTCCAGCGTCATCGGCGGCGCCTCCTCGGTGCTCGGCTCGGTCACCGGCCTGCCGATCGCCGAAGCCGGCGGCACCCTCTGCTACCCGCGCCGCTCCCCGCACGCCCGGGCGCTGCGCACCGGCCGCAGCGTCGTCCCCGAGCCCGGCCGCGACCCGCTGCTGCGCTCCACCCTGATCGTCCCGCTGGTCGCCCGCGACCAGGTGCTGGGCCTCGTCCAGCTCTCCCGGGCGATCGGCAGCGAGCCCTTCGACGCCCGCGACGTGGCGATCGCCGAGGAGCTGGTGGCCCGCGCCGCCGTCTGCATCGACAACGCCCGGCTCTACCGCCGCGAGCACGAGCGGGCGCTGATCCTCCAGCGCAGCCTGCTGCCCCCGGGCAACCCGGCCGCCAGCGGCCTGGAGATCGCCTGCCGCTACCTGCCCAGCAACAACAACACCGAGGTCGGCGGCGACTGGTTCGACGTCATCCCGCTGCCCGGCAACCGCACCGCCCTGGTCATCGGCGACGTGATGGGCCGCGGTCTGCGCGCCGCCGTCGCGATGGGCCAACTGCGCACCGCGGTAAGGACCCTGGCCATGCTCGACCTCGACCCGGCCGAGGTGCTCGGCGCGCTGGACGAGATCGCCCGCGGCCTCGGCGACGACTCCGTCCCGGCCGGGCCGCCCACCCAGTACGGCCGGCTCACCTCGACGGCCGACGAGGAGGCCCGCGAGGTCTACCTGGCCACCTGCGTGTACGCCGTGTACGACGCCGTCACCCGCCGCTGCGTGTTCGCCAACGCCGGCCACCTGCCGCCCGTCCTGCTCAGCCCGGGCGAGCCCGCCCGGATGCTCGACGTGCCGCCCGGCCTGCCGCTCGGCGTCGGCGGCGAGCCCTTCGAGGAGGTCGAGCTGACCCTCCCGGACGGCGCCTTGCTCGGCCTCTACACCGACGGCCTGGTGGAGAGCCGCAAGCACCAGCTGGACGAGGGCCTGCGCGCCTTCCGGGCCGCGCTCAGCGACCGCGGCAAGGGCCTGGAGGACCTCTGCGACCACGTCCTCGGCGAGCTCGACCCGCACCACGGCGAGGACGACATCGCCCTGCTGATGGCCAAGGTGCACGCCTTCCCCGAGGACGCGGTCGGCAACTGGTTCCTGCCGCCCGAGCCGACCTCCGTCGCCAAGGCCCGTGAACTGGCCTGCAGTTGGCTGCTCGCCCGGGGGCTGGACGAGCTGGTCGACACCACCGAGCTGCTGGTCAGCGAGCTGGTGACGAACGCGCTCAAGCACGGCCGGGGCGAGATCCGGCTGCGGCTGCTGCGCGAGCGCAGCATGGTCTGCGAGGTCTGGGACGACGGCTACGCCCAGCCCCGGCAGCGGCGCGCCCAGGAGACCGACGAGGGCGGGCGCGGCCTGCAGCTGGTCAGCCTGCTGGCCGAGCGCTGGGGCAGCCGGCGCACGCCCAAGGGCAAGATCGTCTGGTTCGAGCTGGCGCTGTAGCGCCCGGCGGGGCTGGGCCGTACGGGTGCAGTCGCCCGGCGGCCCGCCGTGTCGGCGCGGGCCGGGCGGGGCGGGCGGCGTTCGATGGCCGCCATGCGCGTCCGCCAGCTCACCGCCGCAGCCGCCGCACTGCTGCTCGCCGCCGGGCTCGGCGGCTGCTCCGACGACCGGGGCCGCGGCCCCTCGCCCGCACCGGCCCGGGCCGAGCCCACCGCCACCACCGGGGACGTCCGCGCCGCCGAGCGCGGCGCCGTCCGGGACGGCGGCACGCTGAGCTGGGCGCTGGACGGCGTCCCGGCCACGCTCAACGTCTACCAGCGCGGGGCCGGCGCCGACTCGGCGCTGCTCGCGCACGCGCTGTACCCCTCGCTGTTCCGGCCCGACGAGCGCGGGCGGCTCGTCCCGGACCCGGACTACCTGGTGGGCGCCGAGTCCACCCCGCCCGGGCAGCAGCCGCAGGTGGTCACCTACCGGCTCAACCCGCACGCCGTCTGGACCGACGGCACCCCGCTGTCGGCCGCCGACCTCGGTGCCCAGCGGGCCGCCCTGTCCGGCCTGGACCCGGCCTACCGGGGCGGGCCGGCGGCCGGGTACGAGGCCGTCGACTCGGTCGCCGAGGGCGCCGACCCGCACGAGGTCAAGGTGACCTTCCGGCGGCCGTACGCCGAGTGGCGGGCCCTGTTCGGGCCGCTCTACCCGGCCGCCGAGACGGCCACGCCGGCCGCCTTCAACCGGGCGCTGACCGGCACCGGCCACCTGAGCGCCGGGCCGTACGCGCTCACCCGGTACGACGAGGACGGCGGGCGGGTCACCGTGGAGCGCAACCCGCTCTGGTGGGGGGACCGGCCGAAGACCGACCGGATCGACTTCCTGGCCACGCCGCCCGAGCGGCGGCTGGACGCGCTGGACCAGGGCCGGCTGGACGTCGCCCCGCTCACCGCCGCGGTGGACCGGGCGGTGCCGCCGCCCGCGCCGTCGCCCGCACCGCCGTCGCCAGCACCGTCCTCCCCGGCTTCGTCCAAGGGCGGCTCCGCGGCCGCCGCCCCGCCCGAGGCGGCGCCCGAAGCGGTGCCCGAGGCGGCGGCGTCGGCGCTGCGGCGGGCCGAGTCGCTGCCCGGGGTCACCGTGCACCGGGCGGCCGCCCCCTCGCTCACCCAGCTCACCCTCAACGCCACCCGCGGCCCGCTCGGCGACCCGGCCCTGCGGCGGGCGGTGGCCCGGGCGGTGGACCGGCGGTCGATCGCCGAGGCCGCGCTGGCCCCGCTCGGCCTGCCCGGCGCCCCGCTCGGCAGCCACCTGCTCGCCGGCGACCAGGAGGGCTACCGGGACGACAGCGCCGCGATCGGACCGGCCGACGCCGCGACGCTGCTGGACGAGGCCGGCTGGAAGCTGTTGAACGGGAGCACCCGGACCAAGGACGGCAAGGAGCTCGTCCTCACCCTGCTCGTCCCGGCCGGCTCCGCGACCGCCCGGCGCACCGCCGACGCGCTCACCGCGGACCTCGACGGGTACGGCATCGGGGTGAGGACGCTGACCGCGCCCGCCGACACCTTCGTCCCGGAGCAGCTGGCCGACGGCGACTACGACCTCGCGCTGTTCTCCTGGCCGGTCGGCCCCAGCCCGGCCGTGGAGCAGCGCGCCGCGTACGCCAAGCCCCGGCCGGACGCCGACGGCGCGCTCGAGTCCGGCGGCAACTACGGCCGCAGCGGCACCGAGGAGATCGACCGGCTGTTCGACCGGGCGGTCACCGAACTCGACCCGGCGGCCCGGCTGGACCTGTTGCAGGAGGCGGACGTCCGGATCTGGCAGCTCGGGCACTCCGTCCCGCTCTACCAGCGGCCGGAACTGGTGGGGGTGCGGACCGGCGTGGCCGGGGCGGGGGCCTTCGGCTTCGGCTGGCCGCGCTTCCAGGACGTGGGCCGGAGCCGGTAGCGGAGCCGGGCGGGCCGGGCCACCGGAGTGCGAACGGGGGAGTGTCGGAAGGCGACCGCGGGGTGACGGGGACGTGACTCGTCTGTGATCTTGATCCCGCCCGACCTGCTCGTTTCTGCCGCCTTGGACGGTTCCCCGTACCATAGGGAAAAGCCGAGGCATGTCCAGATGCCCGGCGGGTGGACCGGTAGTAGCAGGCGGAACGGGTGGCGCGGCCGAAGGGCCGCCGGTGCGCGTCTCGCGGCCGGGCCCGCCGTAACCCACGATTCCGGGAGAATCCGCAAGGCATGCCCACGCGCAACGACATCCGTAACGTCGCCATCGTCGCCCACGTCGACCACGGCAAGACCACGCTGGTCGACGCCATGCTCAAGCAGGCCGGTGCCTTCGCGGCCCACCAGCAGCTCGACGACCGCATGATGGACTCGAACGACCTGGAGCGCGAGAAGGGCATCACCATTCTCGCGAAGAACACCGCCGTCAAGTACCACCCGAAGGATGGTGGCGCTCCGATCACCATCAACATCATCGACACCCCGGGCCACGCCGACTTCGGTGGCGAGGTCGAGCGCGGTCTGTCGATGGTGGACGCGGTCGTGCTGCTGGTCGACGCCTCCGAGGGCCCGCTGCCGCAGACCCGCTTCGTGCTCCGCAAGGCGCTCACCGCCAAGCTGCCCGTCATCCTGTGCATCAACAAGACGGACCGCCCGGACTCCCGGATCGACGAGGTCATCAACGAGACCTACGACCTGTTCCTGGACCTGGACGCGGACGAGGACCAGATCGAGTTCCCGATCGTCTACGCCTGCGCGCGTGACGGCGTGGCCTCGCTGACCAAGCCGGAGAACGGCACCGTCCCGGCCGACAGCACCAGCCTGGAGCCGTTCTTCTCCACCCTGCTGGAGCACGTCCCGGCCCCGAGCTACGACGAGGACGCGCCGCTCCAGGCCCACGTCACCAACCTGGACGCCGACAACTTCCTCGGCCGCATCGCGCTGCTGCGCGTCGAGCAGGGCGAGCTGCGCAAGGGCCAGACCGTGGCCTGGATCAAGCGCGACGGCACCATCTCGAACGTCCGCATCTCCGAGCTGCTGATGACCGAGGCGCTCACCCGCAAGCCGGCCGAGGTGGCGGGCCCCGGTGACATCTGCGCCGTCGCCGGCATCGGCGAGATCATGATCGGCGAGACCCTGGCCGACCCGGAGAACCCGATCGCGCTGCCGCTGATCACGGTGGACGAGCCGGCCATCTCGATGACCATCGGCACCAACACCTCGCCGCTGGTCGGCCGCGGCGGCAGCGGCAAGGGCGCGGACGCCAAGGCCGGCGTCAAGGTGGACCGCAAGGTCACCGCCCGCCAGGTGAAGGACCGCCTGGACCGCGAGCTGATCGGTAACGTCTCGCTGCGCGTCCTGGACACCGAGCGTCCGGACGCCTGGGAGGTGCAGGGCCGCGGTGAGCTGGCGCTGGCCATCCTGATCGAGACCATGCGCCGCGAGGGCTTCGAGCTGACCGTCGGCAAGCCGCAGGTGGTCACCAAGGAGGTCAACGGCAAGACCCACGAGCCGGTCGAGCGCCTCACGGTGGACGTGCCCGAGGAGCACATGGGTGCCGTCACCCAGCTCATGGGCATCCGCAAGGGCCGGATGGACAACATGTCCAACCACGGCTCGGGCTGGGTCCGGATGGAGTTCGTCGTGCCGTCCCGCGGCCTGATCGGCTTCCGCACCGAGTTCCTCACCAACACCCGCGGCACCGGCATCGCCCACTCGATCCACGAGGGCCACGAGCCGTGGTTCGGCAACCTGACCACCCGCAACAACGGCTCGCTGGTCGCCGACCGGGCCGGCGTGGTCACCGCCTTCGCGATGACCAACCTCCAGGAGCGCGGCGTGCTCTTCTGCGAGCCGGGCACCGAGGTGTACGAGGGCATGATCGTCGGTGAGAACTCGCGCGCCGACGACATGGACGTGAACATCACCAAGGAGAAGAAGCTCACCAACATGCGGTCCGCGAACGCGGACGTGGCCGAGTCGATCGTCCCGCCGCGCAAGCTCTCGCTGGAGCAGTCGCTGGAGTTCTGCCGCGAGGACGAGTGCATCGAGGTGACCCCGGAGACGGTTCGCATCCGTAAGGTCGTGCTGGACCAGAAGGACCGCGGACGCACCGCCTCGCGCGCCAAGAAGGCGTGATCCGGACGCTCTGACCGGCCTTTGGCCGGAATGCTTCGCCCCCCTTTCCGATGGAGAGGGGGGCGAACTTTTTCAACTACTCCAAGTTGTCGGGGCCGCTATTAACGGAATAGCGCTCATCACACCCAGGTGTCCGCTGAGCGAACGTGACAGTTCGTCATCCGTGACGACTGTCCGTTTGGTGCCTGTCTGGCTATGTCTCATATGTCCGGTTTTCGAAACTTACCGACTGTTCATGTGACCTAATTGAGATCGTCACTGGTCACTTTCGTGTCCGTGCGTGACGGATAGTGGGTGCAGTCAGGCTCGGGTCAAGGGTGAACGCGCAGGGGTGCGCGCCGAAACCACGAGCGCGGACGGCATTGCGGGTCCGGTGATCACCGTTCCGCGTTGCCCTCCTCGTCGCAAACGTCGAATTCAGGAGGCACACCGATGCGTGGTGTGAGCCAGGCCAAGTGGGTTGTCGCAGCTGTTGCTGTCGCGCTCGCCGCGACTGCTTGTAGCAGCAGCGGCAGCAGCGACACCTCCGGGAGCTCGGACAGCGCCGCGGTCGACCCCTCGGGCACGTTCAGCTTCCAGAGCGCGGAGCCGCAGCGTCCGCTGCAGCCGGCCAACGCCATGGAGAACCAGGGCGGCCGTATCGTCAAGCAGCTGTTCACGGGCCTCGTCGACTACGACCCCGCGACCGGTGCTCTTCGCAACCAGGTGGCCGACAAGATCGAGACCACCGACGCCAAGAACTACACCGTCACGCTGAAGTCCGGCTGGACCTTCCACGACGGCACCCCGGTCACCTCCAAGTCCTTCGTGGACTCCTGGAACTGGTCCGCCAACCCGGCCAACAACCAGATCAACTCCGACTGGTTCTCGGACATCGTCGGCTACGACGCCGTCCACCCGGACAAGGGCGACCCGACCGCCAAGGAGATGGCCGGCCTCAAGGTCGTCGACGACACCCACTTCACCATCGAACTGGCCCAGCCCGTCTCGTACTTCACGTACAAGCTCGGCTACTCGGCCTTCTTCCCGCTCCCCACCGGGTTCTTCGCGGACCCGAAGGGCTTCGGCGAGAAGCCGGTCGGCAACGGCCCGTACCAGTTCGTGTCGTGGGAGCACAACAAGGCCATCACGCTCAAGGCCTACGACAAGTACACCGGCACCAACAAGGCGAAGAACGGCGGGATCGTCTTCCGCAGCTACACCTCGCCCGAGGCCGCGTACAAGGACCTGATGTCCGACACGCTGGACGTGCTGGACCAGGTCGACTCGACCGACCTGCCCAAGTACAAGGACGACCTGGGCAAGCGCGCGATCGACCAGGCCCAGGGCGCGATCCAGAACATCTCCTTCGCGCTGTACAACGCGGACTGGTCCTCCATGGACAAGGACAAGGCCGCCAAGGTGCGCCAGGGCCTGTCGATGGCGATCGACCGCGACACCATCACCAAGACGGTGCTGAACAACAGCCGTCAGCCCGCCGACTCGTTCGTGGCGCCGGGCGTCATGGGCTACAAGGCCGGCGTCTGCGGCGACGCCTGCAAGTACGACCCGGCCAAGGCCAAGCAGCTCATCACCGACAACGGTGGCGTCCCCGGCGGCAAGATCACCATCCTGTACAACTCCGATGGTGGCCACAAGGAGTGGGTGGACGCGGTCTGCAACTCGATCCGCCAGGCGACCGGCGTCGAGTGCCTCGGTGACCCGAAGCCGGACTTCAAGACCTCGCGTGACATCGTCACCAAGAAGCAGGTCCAGAGCATGATGCGGACCGGCTGGGTGCAGGACTACCCGCTGAACGCCAACTTCCTGCGGGACGTCTACGGCACCGGTGCCGCCGCGAACGACGCCGGCTACTCCAGCCCGGAGTTCGACAACCTGGCGAAGCAGGCCGACGCGGCCACCACGGTCGAGAAGACCGCCGAGCTCTACCAGCAGGCCGAGGCCGTTCTGGCCAAGGACATGCCGGCGATCCCGCTCTGGTACTACAAGACCAACTCGGGCTACTCGAACAACGTCCAGAACGTGAAGTTCAACTCCTTCGGCGACCCGGTCTACACCGACGTCGAGGTCAAGAAGAAGAAGTAATCGGTCGGCACCGCCTGACCCGGTGACAACGGCCGGTGCCCGTCCCATCCCCACAAGGGCGAGGACTGGCACCGGCCGTTGGCACGCCGACTTATCTCTTGCCGGGTTGACGGGCCCGGCAGAGCCATACATGGAGGCACGATGGGGCGCTTTGTCGCGAGGCGACTGCTCCAGATGATTCCGGTGTTCCTCGGAACGACCGCACTCATCTTTTTCATGGTGCACTTGCTGCCCGGTGACCCGCTGGCAGCACTGTGGGGCGACAAGGCGCCGGACCCGGTGCAGCTCGCAGCCCTGAAGCACCAGCAGCACCTGGACCAGCCGCTGGTCCAGCAGTACCTCTCCTACATGGGGGGCCTGCTCACCGGCGACTTCGGCAAGGCACTGGACGGACGTCCGGTGCTCGACAAGATCACCGAGGTACTTCCGGTCACGGTCCGGCTGGCGCTGTTCGCGTTCGCCATCGAGATCGTGGTCGGCATCGGCATCGGCCTGATCGCGGGCCTGCGCCGCGGCAAGATCTTCGACAAGGGTGCGCTGGTCTTCACCCTGCTGCTGATCTCGATCCCGGTCCCCGTGCTGGGCTTCCTGTTCCAGACGATCTTCGGCATCAACCTCAAGTGGGTCACGCCGACCGTCCAGCACAGCGACGACATCACCCAGCTGGTGCTGCCGGCCGTCGTGCTCGGCTCGCTGTCGCTGGCCTACGTCGCGCGCCTCACCCGTACCTCCATCGCCGAGAACATCAAGGCCGACTACGTCCGCACCGCGGTGGCCAAGGGCCTGCCGCGCCGGAAGGTCATCGGCACCCACCTGCTGCGCAACTCGCTGATCCCGGTGGTCACCTTCCTCGGCACCGACCTCGGCGCCCTGATGGGCGGCGCGATCGTCACCGAGGGCATCTTCAACGTCCAGGGTGTCGGCCACGCGCTCTACCAAGCGATCAACATGAAGGAGGGCGCGACCGTCTCCGGCTTCGTGGCCTTCCTGGTGATCGTCTACCTGGCCGCCGGCCTGATCGTCGACCTGCTTTACGCGGTCCTGGACCCGAGGATCCGGTATGCCTGACCTGACCGAGAAGAAGACGACCGGGAAGATCCCGGCCCAGGCCACCGTCGCGGCGGCCGCCAAGCCGGAGAAGGCGCGCAGCCTCGGCTCCGACGCCTGGCACGACCTCCGGCGCAAGCCGATCTTCGTGATCTCCGGGCTGCTCATCCTGCTGCTGATCGTGATCGCGATCGCCCCCGGGCTGTTCACCTCGGTGGACCCGCGCGCCGGCGACCTGCGCAACCACTTCCACACCCCGCCGGTCTACGACCACTTCTTCGAGGGTGACTGGTTCGGCTACGACGGCCAGGGCCGCAGCATCTACGCCCGCATCATCTACGGCGCCCGCGCCTCGGTCGTGGTCGGCATCTGCGTCACCGTCGGTACGACCGTCCTCGGCGGTATCGCCGGCATGGTCGCCGGCTACTTCGGCGGCTGGGTCGACACGATCATCTCCCGCATCACCGACATCTTCTTCGGCATCCCGCTGCTGCTCGGCGCGCTGGTGATCCTCAACGCCTTCCCGACGCGCACCATCTGGAGCGTGGTCTTCGCCCTGATCGCCCTGGGCTGGACCCAGATGACCCGTGTCATGCGCGGTTCGGTGATCACGGTCAAGCAGTCGGACTTCGTGACGGCGGCCAAGGCGCTCGGCGCCAGCACCAGCCGGATCATGTTCCGGCACATCCTGCCGAACGCGATCGCCCCGGTGATCGTGGTCGCCACCATCTCCCTCGGCGGCTACATCGCCCTGGAGGCGACGCTGAGCTTCCTGGGCATCGGTCTGCAGGACCCGACCATCTCCTGGGGCATCGACATCGCCTCGGCCCAGAAGCTGATCCGTACGGCGCCGTTCGCGCTGTTCTTCCCGGCAGGCATGCTGAGCCTCACCGTGCTGGCCTTCATCATGCTCGGCGACGCGGTGCGCGACGCCCTCGACCCGAAGCTCCGCTGAGAGAAGAGGTGACGACCCGATGACCACCGTGATCGAGAACAACCAGAAGAGCGATCGTCTCGAAGTCGGAACCCCGCTCCTGGAGGTCAAGGACCTCCACGTGGAGTTCCACACCCGGGACGGCGTCGCCAAGGCCGTCAACGGCGTCAACTACTCCGTCGCGGCCGGCGAGACCCTCGCCGTCCTCGGCGAGTCCGGCTCCGGCAAGTCCGTGACGGCCCAGACCATCATGGGCATCCTGGACATGCCCCCGGGCAAGGTGACCCAGGGCGAGATCCTGTTCCGCGGCCGGGACATGCTCAAGATGAGCAACGAGGAGCGGCGCAAGATCCGCGGCCAGAAGATCGCGATGATCTTCCAGGACGCGCTCTCGGCGCTCAACCCCGTGCTCAGCGTGGGCTACCAGCTCGGCGAGATGTTCCGGGTGCACCAGGGCGCCTCCAAGTCCGAGGCCAAGGCCAAGGCCATCGAGCTGATGGACCGGGTGCGCATCCCCGCCGCCAAGCAGCGGGTGAACGACTACCCGCACCAGTTCTCCGGCGGCATGCGCCAGCGCATCATGATCGCCATGGCGCTGTCGATGCAGCCCGACCTGATCATCGCCGACGAGCCCACCACCGCGCTGGACGTCACCGTCCAGGCCCAGGTGATGGACCTGCTGGCGGAGCTCCAGGCCGAGTACAACATGGGCCTGATCCTGATCACCCACGACCTCGGCGTGGTCGCCGACGTCGCGGACAAGATCGCCGTGATGTACGCGGGCCGGATCGTCGAGACCGCCCCGGTGCACGAGCTGTACGCGAACCCCGCGCACCCGTACACCAAGGGCCTGCTGCGCTCGATCCCGCGCCTGGACCAGAAGGGCCAGGAGCTGTACGCGATCAAGGGCCTGCCCCCGAACCTGCTCAAGGTTCCGGCCGGCTGCGCGTTCAACCCCCGCTGCGACGTCGCCACCGACCTGTGCCGCACGGAGGTCCCGCTGCTGCACCACGTGACCGACGAGGACGGCACGGAGATCACCGGCCGCCGCAGCGCGTGCCACCTCTGGAAGGAGACCCTCCATGGCTGAGAACATCCTGGAGGTCAAGGACCTGGTCAAGCACTACCCGCTGACCCAGGGCGTCCTGTTCAAGAAGCAGGTCGGCGCGGTCAAGGCCGTCGACGGCATCAGCTTCGAGCTCAAGAAGGGCGAGACGCTCGGCATCGTCGGCGAGTCCGGCTGTGGCAAGTCCACGCTGGCCAAGGTGCTGATGAACCTGGAGCGGGCCACCTCCGGTCAGGTGCTGTTCAAGGGCGAGGACATCTCCACCCTGAGCGGCGCGGCCCTCAAGGCCGTCCGACGCAACATCCAGATGGTGTTCCAGGACCCGTACACCTCGCTGAACCCGCGCATGACGGTCGGCGACATCATCGGTGAGCCGTTCGAGATCCACCCCGAGGTGGCGCCCAAGGGCGACCGCCGCAAGGCCGTCCAGGACCTGCTGGACGTCGTGGGTCTGAACCCGGAGTACATCAACCGGTACCCGCACCAGTTCTCCGGCGGCCAGCGCCAGCGCATCGGCATCGCCCGCGGCCTCGCGCTCAAGCCGGAGATCATCATCTGCGACGAGCCGGTCTCGGCCCTGGACGTGTCCGTCCAGGCGCAGGTGATCAACCTGCTGGAGCAGCTGCAGGGCGAGTTCGGCCTGTCGTACATGTTCATCGCGCACGACCTCTCCATCGTCCGGCACATCTCCGACCGCGTCGGCGTGATGTACCTGGGCAAGATGGTCGAGATCGGCTCCGACGAGCAGATCTACGAGAACGCCACCCACCCGTACACCCAGGCGCTGCTGTCGGCCGTGCCGGTGCCGGACCCGACGGCGCGCGAGTCCCGCGAGCGGATCATCCTCACCGGGGACATCCCCTCGCCGGCCAACCCGCCGTCCGGCTGCCGCTTCCGCACCCGCTGCTGGAAGGCGGAGGAGCGCTGCGCCGAGGAGATCCCGCTGCTGGCGATCCCGACCACGCTGGAGGGCCCGGCCGCCCACGAGTCGGCCTGCCACTTCGCCGAGGTCCGGGAGTCGGCCGCGGCCTGACGTCCCGTACGCACCAGGAAGGGTCCGCGGCTCCGGCCGCGGGCCCTTCCGGCGTTCCGGGCGCCGGGAGGACCCGGCGCCGCGTCAACTCGGCAGGGGGGTCACGGCACCCGTCCGGGTGCACCCGGCTCGCGCCGTCGCCGGGGCGCGCTTCTCATGGGGTGTGATGCGACACACACCCCTTGAGGAGGGACCTCCATGCCCGTAGCCGCCCGTGCTCGCCTGGTCCTCGCCGCTGCGACGTCCGTGGTCCTGGTGGCCACCGGGTGCGGCAGCAGCGGGGGAGGCGGTGGCAACGGCTCGTCGGACGCCGGCAAGACGTTCAGCTACCAGAGCAATGAGCCGCAGAACCCACTGCAGCCCGCCAACGCCAACGAGGTGGGCGGCGGTCGCATCATCCAGAACCTGTTCAAGGGGCTGGTCGACTACGACCCCAGCAACGCCAAGATCCGGATGCAGGTCGCGGACAAGATCGACACCAGTGACTCGCAGACCTTCACCATCACCCTGAAGGACGGCTGGAAGTTCCACGACGGCACCCCGGTGCACGCCAAGAACTTCGTGGACGCCTGGAACTGGGGCGCCAACCCGGCCAACGCCCAGATCAACAGCTCCTGGTTCTCCGACATCGAGGGCTACCAGGACGTCCACCCGGCCAGCGGCAAGGCGACCACGGACAAGATGTCCGGCCTGAGCGTCACCGACGACCTGCACTTCACCGTCAAGCTCAGCCACAAGGTCTCGTACTTCGAGTACAAGCTCGGCTACATCGCCTTCTCGCCGCTGCCGGACGCCTTCTTCAAGGACCCGGCCGGGTACGGGCAGAAGCCGGTGGGCAACGGCCCGTACCAGTTCGTCAGCTGGTCGCACAACACCGAGGTGGTCACCAAGACCTTCCCGGACTACCAGGGCGTGGACAAGCCGAAGAACGGCGGCATCGTCTTCAAGATGTACACCACGTCCGAGGCCGCCTACGCGGACCTCCAGTCCAGCAACCTCGACGTGATGGACCAGGTGCCGCCGTCGGCGCTGGCGAACTACAAGAACGACCTCGGCGACCGGGCCATCGACGCCCCGCAGGGCGCGATCCAGAACATCGGCTTCACGCTGTACCAGGCCGACTGGTCCTCGCCGGACAAGGCGAAGGTGCGCCAGGGCCTGTCGATGGCGATCGACCGGGACATCATCACCAAGACGGTGCTCCAGGGCTCCCGCAAGCCCGCCACCGCCTGGGTCGCCGAGGGCGTCGAGGGCTACAAGGACGGCGCCTGCGGCGACTTCTGCAAGTTCGACGCGGCCAAGGCCAAGCAGCTGATCCAGGAGGGCGGCGGTGTCCCCGGCAACAAGCTGCTGATCACCTACAACGCGGACGGCGGCCACAAGGAGTGGGTCGACGCCGTCTGCAACTCGATCCGGCAGAGCACCGGCGTGGACTGCCTGGGCGACCCGAAGCCCGACTTCAAGACCGCCCGCGCGGCGATCACCGCCCACCAGCTCAACGGAGCCTTCCGCACCGGCTGGGTGCAGGACTACCCGCTGAACGCCAACTTCCTCTCCGACGTCTACCGCACCGGCGCGGCCTCCAACGACTTCGGCTACAGCAACCCGCAGTTCGACGACGCCGCCACCAAGGCCGACGAGGCCGCCAGCGTCGCCGACACGGTGACCGGCTACCAGCAGGCCGAGGCGGTGCTGCCGAGCGGCATGCCGGCCATCCCGCTCTGGTACTACCGCACCAACTCGGGCTACTCGAACAAGGTGCAGAACGTGAAGTTCGACTCCTTCGGCAACCCGGCCTGGACCCAGGTCGAGGTCAAGGGCTGACCCGCCCCCCACGCGGCCCCGCCCTCCCCGCACGGAGGGCGGGGCCCGGTCCTCCCGGCCGGTCGCCCCCGGCCGGGTCACGCCCTGGAAGGAGGCTCGGATGGGCAGTTACGTGCTGCGGCGGGTGCTGCAGATGATCCCGGTGTTCTTCGGCACCACGCTGCTGATCTTCCTGATGGTCTACACGCTGCCCGGAGACCCGGTGACGGCGCTGTTCGGGGAGAAGGCGGCCGACCCGGCCGTGGTGGCCAGCATCAAGCACAAGTACTTCCTCGACCAACCGGTCTGGAAGCAGTACCTGCACTACATGGCGAACCTGTTCCAGGGCGACTTCGGCACCAGCTTCACCGGCCGCCCGGTCTCCGACATCATGGCCGGGGCCTTCCCGGTCACCATCCGGCTCGCGCTGCTGGCCTTCGTGTTCGAGCTGGTCCTCGGCCTCGCCCTCGGCCTGGTTTCCGGACTGTGGCGCGGCAGCATCGCGGACACCCTGGTGCTGGTGCTGACCCTGGTGGTGATCTCGATCCCGGTCTTCGTGCTGGCGTACATCGCGCAGACGATCTTCGCCACCAATCTGGGCTGGGTCACCCCGACCGTGCAGGACAGCTACGACCTCTCCCAACTCGTCCTGCCCGCCGTGGTGCTGGGCTCGCTCTCGCTCGCCTACGTGGCCCGGCTGACCCGGACCTCGATCGGCGAGAACCTGCGGGCCGACTACATGCGCACCGCCGTCGCCAAGGGCCTGCCCCGGCGCACCATCATCCTGCGCCACCTGCTGCGCAACTCGCTGATCCCGGTGGTCACCTTCCTCGGCACCGACCTGGGCGCCCTGATGGGCGGCGCGATCGTCACCGAGGGCATCTTCAACGTGCAGGGCATCGGCAACGTCCTGTACCGGGCGATCAACACGAAGGAAGGGCCCACCGTGGTCGGCATCGTGACCGTCCTGGTGATCGTCTACCTGGTCGCCAGCCTGCTCGTCGACCTGCTCTACGCGGTCCTGGACCCGAGGATCCGCTATGCCTGACATCCACGACGAGGACTCGCCCAAGCCGCACCCCAAGCCCGGCGTCGCACGCCTGGACTACGCGGGCGAGCAGGGCATGGCGGTCGAGCAGGAGACCCTGGTCGAACCCGACGTGGAGAAGCGGGAGGAAGCCCGCAGCCTCTGGGGCGACGCCTGGCGGGACCTGCGCCGGCGGCCGATCTTCCTGATCTCCGCGGTGCTGATCCTGCTGCTGGTGGTGATGGCGGTCTTCCCGTACGCCTTCACCGACGCCGACCCGCGCAAGGCCGACCTGGTGAACGACTACCTGCGCCGGCCCGCCTGGGGCGACGTCTTCGGCACCGGCTGGTTCGGCTACGACGCCCAGGGCCGCTCCATCTTCGCCCGGGTCATCTACGGCGCCCGCGCCTCGATCACCGTCGGCATCTTCGTGACCGCCGCGGTCACCGTGCTCGGCGGGCTGACCGGCATGGTCGCCGGGTACTTCGGCGGCGCCGTGGACGCGGTGATCTCCCGGATCATCGACATCTTCTTCGGCATCCCGCTGCTGCTCGGCGCCCTGGTGCTGCTGAACGCCTTCGCCACCCGCACGGTCTGGAGCGTGGTCATCGCCCTCGGCGTGCTCGGCTGGACCCAGATCGCCCGCGTCATGCGCGGCGCGGTGCTGACCGTCAAACAGGCCGACTACGTGGTGGCCGGCCGGGCGCTCGGCGCCGGGACGGGGCGGCTGATGTTCCGGCACATCCTGCCGAACGCGATCGCCCCGGTGATCGTGGTCGCCACCATCGCGCTCGGCGGCTACATCGCGGCCGAGGCCACGCTGAGCTTCCTCGGCATCGGCCTCCAGGACCCGACCATCTCCTGGGGCATCGACATCTCCTCCGCCCAGAAGGTGATCCGCACGGCGCCGTACGTGCTGTTCTTCCCGGCCGCGGCGCTCTCCGTCACCGTGCTGGCCTTCATCATGCTGGGCGACGCGGTGCGCGACGCCCTCGACCCGAAGCTTCGCTGAGCGAGGGGAGCGCATCGTGAGTACAGCTGTGGACGCCACCGGGCAGGAACGGCAGACGCCCTACGAGGGGCCGCTGCTCGACGTGCGGGACCTGCACGTCGAGTTCGTCACCCGGGACGGCGTCGCCAAGGCCGTCAACGGGGTCAACTACAGCGTCCGGGCCGGGGAGACGCTGGCGGTGCTGGGCGAGTCCGGCTCCGGGAAGTCGGTGACCGCCCAGGCGATCATGGGCATCCTGGACATGCCGCCGGCCCGGATCCCGCGCGGGGAGATCCGCTTCCGCGGCCAGGACATGTTGACGATGGGCAAGGAGGAGCGGCGCAGGATCCGCGGCCGGAAGATCGCGATGATCTTCCAGGACGCGCTGTCCGCCCTCAACCCGGTGCTCAGCGTGGGCTACCAGCTCGGCGAGATGTTCCGGGCGCACCAGGGCGTCTCCCGGGCCGAGGCGAAGGTGAAGGCCGTCGAGCTGATGGAGCGGGTGCGCATCCCGGCGGCCAAGCAGCGGGTCGGCGACTACCCGCACCAGTTCTCCGGCGGCATGCGCCAGCGCATCATGATCGCCATGGCGCTGGCGCTGGAGCCGGACCTGATCATCGCCGACGAGCCCACCACCGCGCTGGACGTCACGGTGCAGGCCCAGGTGATGGACCTGCTGGCGGAGCTCCAGGCCGAGTTCCACATGGGGCTCATCCTGATCACCCACGACCTGGGCGTGGTCGCCGACGTCGCGGACAAGATCGCCGTGATGTACGCGGGCCGGATCGTCGAGACGGCGCCCGTGCACGAGCTGTACGCCCGGCCCGCGCACCCGTACACCCGCGGCCTGCTGGACTCCATCCCCCGGCTGGACCAGAAGGGCCACGAGCTCTACGCCATCAAGGGCCTGCCGCCCAACCTGCTGCGGATCCCCCCGGGCTGCGCCTTCAACCCCCGCTGCCCGCGGGCGCAGGACGTCTGCCGGGCCGAGGTGCCGGAGCTGTTCCCGGTCACCGAGGAGGACGGCACCCCGCTGGAGGGTCGCGGCAGCGCCTGCTTCTTCTGGAAGGAGACCCTCCATGGCCGTTAACGGGGCCAGCGCGATGGGCGTGGCGGTGCCGGAGGAGGTCGCCTTCGAGCAGCCGGTGCCGCGCGGCGAGCCGATCCTGGAGGTCCGGGACCTGGTCAAGCACTTCCCGCTGACCAAGGGCGTGCTGTTCAGGAAGCAGGTCGGCGCGGTCAAGGCGGTGGACGGGGTCAGCTTCGACCTGATGCAGGGCGAGACGCTCGGCATCGTCGGCGAGTCCGGCTGCGGCAAGTCCACGCTGGCCAAGGTGCTGATGAACCTGGAGCCGGCCACCGGAGGGTCCGTCCGCTACAAGGGCGAGGAGATCTCCCGGCTCTCCGGGGCCGGGTTGAAGGCCGTCCGGCGCAACATCCAGATGGTGTTCCAGGACCCGTACACCTCGCTGAACCCGCGGATGACGGTCGGCGACATCATCGGTGAGCCGTTCGAGATCCACCCCGAGGTGGCGCCCAAGGGCGACCGCCGCAAGGCCGTCCAGGACCTGCTGGACGTGGTCGGGCTCAACCCGGAGTACATCAACCGGTACCCGCACCAGTTCTCCGGCGGCCAGCGCCAGCGGATCGGCATCGCACGGGGGTTGGCGCTCAAGCCGGAGATCATCATCTGCGACGAGCCGGTCTCCGCGCTGGACGTGTCCGTGCAGGCGCAGGTGATCAACCTGCTGGAGCAGCTGCAGGGCGAGTTCAACCTCTCGTACATGTTCATCGCCCACGACCTCTCCATCGTCCGGCACATCTCCGACCGGGTGGGGGTGATGTACCTGGGGAAGATGGTCGAGCTCGGCAGCGACCTGGAGATCTACGACCACGCGACCCACCCGTACACCCAGGCGCTGCTGTCGGCGGTGCCGGTGCCGGACCCGACGGCGCGCGAGAGCCGGGACCGGATCGTGCTCACCGGGGACGTGCCCTCGCCGGCCAACCCGCCCTCGGGGTGCCGGTTCCGCACCCGCTGCTGGAAGGCGCAGGAGCGGTGCTCGGTGGAGGTGCCGCTGCTGGCCGCGCCGGGCTGGCTGAACGGCGCCGCGGTGCACGACTCGGCGTGTCACTTCGCCGCGGAGCGCGGGAGCGGGCAGGACACGGCGCAGAACGGGAGCGGGCCGGGCACCCCCTGACCCCCTGCCACCGAAGGGCGCGTCCTCGTACCGGGGGCGCGCCCTTCGCCGTGATGGAACCGAGATCTGCCGCGCACTCCCCAAGTGCACGCCGTTCCTTGATAGTTGCACTGCGCCTGGCTGTCGATGGTCGCTGCTGCGCTGAGGAGGCCTGCCCGGATGGATGCGGTCGAGGTGGTCGGCGGCGGACGGGAGAACCTGGTGCCCGGGACGCCGTTGCTGGAGGTCGAGGACCTGCACATCGAGTTCCACACCCAGGACGGCGTCGCCAGGGCCGTCAACGGGGTGAGCTACTCGGTGGCGGCGGGGGAGACGCTGGCGGTGCTGGGCGAGTCCGGTTCCGGGAAGTCGGTGACGGCGCAGGCGATCATGGGCATCCTGGACGTGCCGCCCGGCCGGATCACCTCGGGCCGGATCCTGTTCCGGGGTGACGACCTGCTGACCATGAGCCCCCGGCTCCGGCGGACCGTCCGGGGCCGGCAGATCGCGATGATCTTCCAGGACGCGCTGTCCGCGCTCAACCCGGTGCTCAGCGTGGGCTACCAGCTGGGCGAGATGTTCCGGGTGCACCAGGGGCTGTCGCGCGCCGAGGCGAAGGTGAAGGCCGTCGAGCTGATGGACCGGGTGCGCATCCCGGCGGCCAAGCAGCGGGTCGGCGACTACCCGCACCAGTTCTCCGGCGGCATGCGCCAGCGCATCATGATCGCGATGGCGCTGTCCCTGGAGCCGGACCTGATCATCGCCGACGAGCCCACCACCGCCCTGGACGTCACCGTCCAGGCCCAGGTGATGGACCTGCTGGCCGAGTTGCAGGCCGAGTTCAACATGGGCCTGATCCTGATCACCCACGACCTCGGCGTGGTCGCCGACGTCGCGGACAAGATCGCCGTGATGTACGCGGGCCGGATCGTCGAGACCGCCCCCGTGCACCAGCTGTACGCCCGGCCCGCGCACCCGTACACCCGGGGACTGCTGGACTCCATCCCCCGGCTGGACCAGAAGGGCCAGGACCTGCACGCCATCAAGGGCCTGCCGCCCAGCCTGCTGCGCATCCCGGAGGGCTGCGCGTTCAACCCCCGCTGCGACCGGGTGCAGGACCGCTGCCTGACCGAACTCCCGCCGCTGGTACCGGTGGCGGACGCGGAGGGGGCCGAGCTGCCCGGCCGCCGCAGCGCCTGCCACTACTGGCGGGAGACCCTGCACGGCTGAGACCGGCCGGCGCCGGGACGCTACTTGGTGAAGCCGACGTTCTCCCAGACGATGTCGGACAGGCCCTGGGCGCCGATGTTGGCGAGGTCGGCGCGGGCGCCGTACAGCTGCGGGCGCTGGTAGAGCGGCAGGACGCCGGCCACCTTCCAGAGCTCGCCGTCGGCCTGGTTGATCGCCTCGGAGGCGGTGCTGGCGTCGGTGGCGCCGGCGGCCCGGTCGAGTGCGGCGTCCACCGCGGAACTGCCGGCGCCGGCCCGGTTGGTGGAGCTGTTCTGGGCGTAGCTCGCGCGGCTGCCGCTGGCCGGGAACGGGGTGCCGAGCAGCGCGTAGACGGCGATGTCGAAGTCGTTGCGGTTGACGTACTTGTCGAAGAACTCGTTGGGGGCGGCGGTCACCGGGGTGACCTTGATGCCGACGTCCTTGAGCATCCTCGACACCGAGGCCGTCTCGTTCTGGGCCACGGCCACCCCGGCGGGGACGACCATCCGCAGGTTCAGCTCGTGGCCGTCCTTCTTCCGCACCTCGCCGTCGAGCTTCCAGCCCGCCGCGTCCAGCTTGCGGGCGGCCTCGGCCGGGTCGAAGCGCGACAGCCCCAGGGAGTTGTCGCGGTAGCCGTTCTGGTTGGCGACCAGCAGGTGGTTGTTGAGCGGGACGGCGGGCCAGTCCAGGCCGTTGAGGTCGGTGCGGATCAGGGCGTCCCGGTTGATCGCCTGGAGGACGGCCTGGCGGACGGTCGCGTCGGCGAGCACGGGGTTGCGGGCGTTCAGGGTGAGCTGGCGGAAGTCCGGCCCGCCGGCCCGGCGCACGGCCGCCCCCTTGGTGTTCCTGATGACCTGGTAGCCGGCCAGGTCCGGACCGTTGTTGAGGAGGTCGATCTCGCCCTTGGCGAAGGCGGTGCGCATCGCGTCGGGCAGCATGGCGTGGAAGACGATCCGGTCCAGCACCGGCTTGTCGCCCCACCAGGTCGGGTCGGCGACCAGGGTGACGGTCTGCGCCGACGGGTCCAGCCGCTCGACCTTGAAGGGGCCGGCGGTGAGCGGGATGGCGTCCAGGTAGGCCGAGTTGAACGACTCCGGGGTGGACACCTTGCTCGCGGGCAGCAGCGGCGCGTTGGCGGCGCCGTTGAACATCGACTGCCACTCGGAGAACGGCCGGTCGAAGGTCATCACGGCCTGGAAGTCGTCCTTGCCCCGCTCGACCGAGCTGACCAGCTCGAAGCCGGAGGTGCTGGAGGGCCGGTACGCCGGGTCCTTGCCGTTCATGGCGCGCCAGTTGGCCTCGATGTCGCGCCAGGTGATCGGGGTGCCGTCGGACCAGTGGGCCTTCGGGTTGAGCGTCCAGGTGACCACCTGGTGGCCGTCCCTGAGCTCGGCGTGGGCCTCCTGGAGGTAGGCCGGGTTGACGGTCTGGGTGCCCGCCGCGTCGGAGCGGAAGAAGGTCGGCAGCAGCGGCTTGCCGACCGCGACGGTCGAGGACTCGGTGCCGTCGGTGTGGATCGGCGACCACTGGTGGGAGAACTGGGAGATCGCCAGGTTCAGGGTGCCGCCCTGGCGCAGCCGGGCGCGGTCGTGGGCGTTGATGTCGACCGAGGTCAGCTTGGGCACCCCGGTGGCGGCGACCGGGGCGTCCGCGACGGCGCCGTCCGACCCCGCGGAGCAGGAGCAGAGCGCGAGGGAGAGCGTCAGGACGGTGAGGCCGGCGAGCAGTGCCGTCCGGTGGTGCTGGAGGCTGCGGCGGCCCATCGGCGTGGCTCCCGGGGTGACTGTGACGGATGGTGTGGCGTCACATCTTGCTGACGGGAGGGGGAGTTGTCGAGGGGCGGGACGGCCGCGACCGTGCGGTGCGGCGGCCCCGCCCCTCGTTCGTGCCCGGCTCGTCGGCCGGTGCCGTCGGACGGTGGGTGCCGTCCGGCGTCCGGGCGTCAGGCGTCAGGCGTCAGACGTCAGGCAACGGTGAACTTGAAGGTGCGTTCCTTGTCACCGGTCTTGTCGAACAGCGAGGTGACGGCGTCCGCGACGTCCTGGGTGGTGATCGCGGCGGTCTGGCCGTTCTTCTTGGCCTTCACCTTGTCGAACGCGCCGTTGAGCAGGGAGCCCAGCGCGTCGAGGTCCCACTTGGGCGCGATCTTGCCGGAGGCGTCCGGGGCCAGGGTGAGCGCCTTGGCCGCGGTCTTCGGGCCGAAGTCCCAGGTCTTGGCACCGGCCACGATGTGGATCTTCCCGCTGGTGACCTGCTTGCCGAGGCTGTCCGCGGCGGCCTGGAGGGCCTGGGTGGAGACCTTGGGCTGGGCGGCCGTGACGGCCAGCGCGATCGGCTGGTCCGGCTTGCCGGCGGCGCGGTCGCGGTAGGCCTGCTCGATCACGTCCAGCGCGGCGTTGGTGTCCACCGCCTGGCCGGCCTTGCCGGGGACGACGACCGGGTCGCCGTTGTCGGCGAACTTGACGTAGCCCTCCTGCAGGCCCTGGCCCGAGCCGACCGCCAGCGAGTCCAGCGCGGCCTTGAGCTTGGCGCGGTCGACCCGGACCTCCGGGGCGACGGCCTTGGTGCCGCCCTGGATCGACGTGATCACGGTGACCGGGTTGTAGCTGTGCGCGGCGAGGCCGTCCACGGTGGCCGTGGTGTCGAAGCTCAGGCCGGCGACCGTCGGGTCCAGGTCGACGCTCTGGTCGCCGATCTTGAGCTTGAGCGGCTGCTGTCCGGCCTTGCCGACCGAGGCGTCCAGCGCGTGGATCGCCTGGTCACGGCCGTTGCCGCCGATGTCCGTGCCGAGCACCACGGTGCCCTTGGGGATGTCGGACTGGTTGAGCATCAGGCCGGTGCCGTAGGCGGCGGCGCCGAGGAAGAACACCCCGCCGACGGCGTAGACGCCGAGCTTGACCAGCTTCTTCGGGCCGCCGCGCTTGGCCTTCGCCTTGCCCTTGCCCTTGCCCTTGCCGTTGGCCGGGGCGGCCGGCTCGGTCTTGGCGGGTGCCGGGCCGGACGTGGGAGCCGGCCCGGGGACGGCGCCGGGGAGGAACGGGGCGGCGTCGACCTGGGCGCCGGGACCGTCCGCCGCGCCCTGGGGGCCGGGGGCGGGCAGCGGGGTGACCTCGGTGGCCTCCGGGTCACGACCGGCCCGCCGGGGCCCGCCGGGGGCGGGCTGCGGGGCCGGCTGGGAGCCGGGCTGGGGCGCGCCGGGGAAGAGCCCGCCGGGGCCCGCCGGGGTGGCGAAGGGGTCCTGGCCGGGGGCGGCCGGGCGCTGGGTGGCGAACGGGTCGGCACCGGTCGGGGCGGAGGCGAACAGGCCCGGCTGCGGACGGCCGTCGAAGCCGTCCGGGCCGCCGTGCGGCGCGGTGCCGTTCGGGGCGGTGCCGTTCGGGACAGCGCCGTTCGGGGCGGTGCCGTTCCGGGGCAGGCCGGGTATGGCGGCCGGGGGCGCGCCGTGCTCGCGGATCGGCGCGAAGCCGTCCACCGAGGTGTCCTCCGGGCCGGGCTCGGCCTGCGGGAAGCCGTTCTGCGGCAGCCCGCTCGGTGGGAACCCGCCCTGCGGGGCGCCGCCCTGCTGGAGGCCGCCCTGGGGCAGCCCGCCCTGCTGGGGGCCGCCCTGCTGGTGCGGCGACGGCTGCTGCGGACGGCTGCCGCGCGGGCCGCGCTGGTCGCCGCGGCCGCGCGCGCCGGCGGCGGGGCCGGTCGGGCCGGTCGGGGCGAACGGATCGGCGACCGGTGCGAACGGGTCGGCGCTCTCGTACACCCCGGGCTCCTCGGCCGGGCCCCCGGCGCCGTAGGGCGAGGCGGGGGCGGCCGGGGCGGCGCCCTGGTGCGGGGCCTGGCCCCGGGTGGGCAGCGGGCGGCCGTTCGGCCGGGCGGCGCCGGCGTCCGGAGCCGGGCGGGCGCCGTTCGGGGCGGACTGCGGCCGGGCCTCGGCGCCGGGGCCGGGCACGGCCGGGGCCTCCGGCGTGCTCGGGACGCTCGGGGCGCCGACCGGCACGGCGGCCGGGGCGGGTTCGGCGGCCGGCGCCTTCTTCTGCCGCGGCCGGAACCACGCGCCGGTGGACTCGGACTCCGAGGTCGCCGGCGGGATCGGCGGGATCTGCCACTCCGGCGGCAGGTTGGGCGGGGTGGCGGAGCCGGAGCCGCCCTCCATCACGCCGAGGACGGGCGAGGCGGGTGCGGAGCGGTGTCGCGGGCCGCCCGGCTCGGTGCCCGGCGCGAACGGGTCGGCCGGGCCGTCGTCGCCCCGGGCGGTCTCGTTCTTGACGGTGCTGCGGACGACGACCGGCGGGATCGGGCGCGAGCCGGGGATGTTGATCCGGACCCTGGTGGTCAGGGTCGTCTCGGTCTTCGGACCGTCGTCCTCGCCGCCCGACCCGGTGTCGGCCCGGTCACCGCCGGGGCCCGCCGGGGTGCCGTAGGGCGGCGTGCCCGACGGGTAGGCGTCCGGACCCGTGCGCCGGGGCGTCGGGTTGGCGTTGTCAGATTCGCGGCTGCTCAATGCTGCTCTGCTCCGGGTTCGCGGGCGGGCCGTGCGGCGCGACCGCGGTTCGTGGTCGCCGGGCCTGGGGCAAACGGCGGTCGGGTACGACGTACTGCGGGACCACCATACTGGGAAGAACTGAGCGGTGAACGGCTTCGGACAGATCCTGATACGTCCGGTTCCTCCGGTATGAGAGTACGGCGGAGTGGTCCTGACTGCGCGTTGTGTGCGCTACCGTACGCGGCCGCCCGCCGGGTTCAGCGCTTGGGGTTGGGGACGCCGGGGAACCAGCTGGTGCGGGTGGGCAGGGTGGCGCAGATCACGCCCAGGATCGAGCCGACGAACAGCCAGGCCAGCGATGTGGCATTGGACCAGAGCACGTTGTCGCCCTCCGGCCGGGGCACCATCAGCAGCAGCATCGCCAGGAACCAGCCGCCGGCGGGCATCCCGGCGCCCAGCTTGGTGCCGGTGACCCGCAGGCCGGCGTAGAAGGTCGCGGCGGTGGCGGCGAGCGCCAGCAGAACTCCCACGGGCGGCCACAGGGCCTGCACAAAGGATCCGCACACCGACACCGCGATGCCCAGCAGGAAGAACAGGACATACGCCGCGATCCGGGCGGCGCGCGGGGGTTGGGGCTCGGCCAGCCGCTCCTCGCGGGTGCCGAGCACGGTGGCCGCGACCGATCGGGTCCTCGGCTTGGCGGCGGGCGCGGTCATCGGGCGTTCCCCTCGCTCGGGGCCGGGTCGGTTCCCGGGCCTGTCGGGTCGGTTCCCGGGCCCGTGGCGTCGGCGCCGAGGCCCGCGAAGAGGTCGTGCTCGGGCCGCTCCGGCCCGGCCTGGCCGCGTACCAACTGGTAGTACTCGGTGGCGAACAGGGGCTGGCCGAGGTGGTTGGAGAGCGCGAAGGAGTCGCCGGCCACGGTGATCTGGGTGGCGTGCGCGGTCAGTGCGGCGGTCTTGGGGGCGGCGTAGCCGGTGCCGTCCAGCACGGTGGTGACCACCTCGTCGGCCACCACCCCGGGGACGTCGCCGGGGAGCGCGACGCCCGGGAAGCGCGCCTCGGCCGCGGTGGCGGCGAGGCCGGCGTCCAGCACCGAGCGGGGCATCCGGTTCCAGTACACCTTGGCGATCCGCCAGGGAGCGCCCGCCTCCGGGGCGTGCGCCGGGTCGGCGGCCAGCTCGTACGCGCGCATCGCGACCCGGTGCGCCTGGATGTGGTCCGGGTGCCCGTAGCCGCCGTTCTCGTCGTACGTGACCAGCACCTGCGGCCGCACCTCGCGGATCACCGCGACCAGGTGGCCCGCCGCCTCGTCGACGTCGGCCCGCCAGAAGCAGCCGGGGACGTCGTTCTCGGGCACGCCCATCATCCCGGAGTCGCGGTAGCGCCCCGGCCCGCCGAGGAAGCGGAAGTCCGTGACGCCGAGCGCGCGCATCGCCGCGGTCAGCTCGCCGATCCGGTGGGCGCCGAGGGTGTCGTCCCGATCGGCCGTCAGGTGGGCCAGCGCGGGCGGGATCACCTCGCCGCCCTCGCCGAGGGTGCAGGTCACCAGCGTCACCCGGGCGCCCTCGGCGGCGTACCTGGCCATGGTGGCGCCGTTGCCGATCGACTCGTCGTCGGGGTGGGCGTGCACCAGGAGGAGGCTGCGGCCGGTAGTCGCGGTCATGGGAGGAAGCCTAACGACCGCGCTGCGGGGTCAGAGCTTGAGGCCGTTGATCATCCCGGCGAGGTTGCTGGTGACCTGGCTGATCGACGGTGCGATCGAGCTGGACGCCAGGTAGAAGCCGAGCAGTGCGCAGACGATCGCGTGCGCCAGCTTGAGGCCGGAGCGGCGGATCAGCACCACCACGATGACGAGCATCAGCACGGCTGCGGAGATGTTCATGGCCATGTGGGCTCACACCCCTTCTCGGGCGCCGGCCCCCGGGGGAGGGCGGCGGTGGGACCGTACGGGAATCGGGGCCGGGTGGCCGGCGGGCCCGGGACGGGGCCCGACGATCACTCGCCTGACCAGTCATACCCGATGGGTAAGGGGAGCATTACATTCAGTGAGTCCGCGCGCGCCGGGGCAAGGAGGCACTCGTGGGGCGCACGGGCCGGTCGGAGGGGGTGCGGGGCCCTCCGAGGCGTACTCGGGGGTGATGCTCCGAACGAGTGATCGTCAGTCACCCGGCCGTGGCAGTCGCCCGTCGTAGGGTCTGGTGCCATGACCTCCCACACTCCTGCGGACACCTTCCCCCGGCAGTACGCGCGGACCCTGCGCTACACCGTCGGCGCCCCCCGCTCCTTCTCCGTCGTACCCGACGGCTCGCGGGTCGTCTTCCTGCGCTCGCGCTCGGGCGGCGACCGGGCCAACCTGCTCTGGACCCTCGACACCGCCACCGGCGAGGAGCGGATCGCCGCCGACCCGGCGGTGCTGCTCGGCGGCGGCGAGGAGGACCTCTCGCCGGCCGAGAAGGCGCGCCGCGAACGCAGCCGGGAGAGCTCGGCCGGCATCGTCGGCTACGCCCTGGACGCCGCCGGCGACCGGGCCGCCTTCGCGCTCTCCGGCCGGCTGTTCACCGCCGACCTGGCCGCCGGCACCACCGCCGAACTGCCCGCCGTGGGCCCGCTGCTGGACCCGCGGCTCTCCCCGGACGGCGCCCACGTCGCCTACGCCAACACCGCCGGCGAACTGCGGCTGACCCGCACCGACGGCGGCGGCGACCGGGCGCTCGCCGAGCCGGACGGCCCGAACGTCACCTGGGGCCAGGCCGAGTTCATCGCCCAGGAGGAGATCGACCGCACCCGCGGCTTCTGGTGGTCCCCGGACGGCGAGCGGCTGCTGGCCGAGCGCGCCGACGACAGCCCGGTGCGCCGCTGGTGGATCGCCGACCCGGCCAACCCGGACCGCGAGCCCGCCGAGGTCGCCTACCCGGCGGCCGGCACCGCCAACGCCGAGGTCGGGCTCTGGGTGCTCGACCTGCACGGCGGACGCACCGAGGTCTCCTGGGACCACGCGGCGTTCCCGTACCTGGCCCGGGTGCACTGGTCCGAGGGCGGCGTGCCGCTGCTGCTCGTCCAGTCCCGGGACCAGCGCGCCCAGCGGGTCCTCGGTCTGGACGTGACCACCGGCGCCACCGAGGTGCTGTTCGAGGAGCACGACGAGGTCTGGCTGGAGGCCTTCCCGGGCGTGCCGGCCTGGACCCCGGACGGCAAGCTGGTCCGGATCTCCGACCAGGGCGGGGTGCGGGCGCTGGTGGTCGGCGACCAGGCCGTCACCGGGGCCGACCTGCACGTGCGGTCGGTGGTCGCGGTCACCGCGCGGGAGGTGTTCTTCAGCGCCTCCGGCGGCGCCGAGGAGAGCGACCCCGAGCCCGGCTGGATCGCCGTCGGCCGGATCAGCCACGACGGCAAGGAGCTGGCCTGGGAGTCCGCCAACGGCCGCCCGTTCACCTCCGTCACCAGCGCGGTGCACGCCGGCGGGATCACCGTCCGGGCCACCGCCGAGCCCGACCTGCCCGGCACGCTGGTGCAGGTCGCCCGCGACCTGCCGGAGGGCGTGGTGGTCGACGACGTCGCCACCGTCGCCTCGTACGCCGAGACCCCGGCCATCACCGCCCGCCCGGTCTTCCGCTTCGCGGGCGAGCGCCGCATCCCGGCCGCCGTGTTCCTGCCCACCGGCTACGACCGCGAGCGCGACGGCCTGCTGCCCGTCCTGATGGACCCGTACGGCGGCCCGCACGGCCAGCGCGTCGTCCAGGCGCACAACCCGCACCTCAACTCGCAGTGGTTCGCCGACCAGGGCTTCGCGGTGGTCGTCGCCGACGGCCGCGGCACCCCCGGGCGCGGCCCGGCCTGGGAGAAGTCCATCGCCTTCGACTTCGCCGGGGCCACCCTGGACGACCAGGTGGAGGCGCTGCGGGCGCTGGCCGACGAGTTCCCGCTGGACCTCGACCGGGTCGCGATCCGCGGCTGGTCGTACGGCGGCTACCTCGCCGCGCTCGCCGTGCTGCGCCGCCCCGACGTGTTCCACGCGGCGGTGGCCGGGGCCCCGGTGACCGACTGGGAGCTGTACGACACCCACTACACCGAGCGCTACCTGGGCCACCCGGCCGAGCTGCCCGAGGTGTACGCGGCGAACTCGCTGAACGGGTACGCGGCCGGGCTGGAACGCCCGCTGATGATCATCCACGGCCTGGCCGACGACAACGTGGTGGCCGCCCACACCCTGCGGCTCTCCTCGGCGCTGCTGGCCGCCGGGCGCCCGCACACCGTGCTGCCGCTGTCGGGCGTCACCCACATGACCCCGCAGGAGGAGGTCGCGGAGAACCTGCTGCTGCTCCAGGTCGACTTCGTGAAGCGCTCGCTGGGCCTGTAGCCGCCCGGGCCGTCGTGCCTTCGGCATGACATCCGTCATACCGAAGGCACGACGGCCGACACTGCCGCCGGCCCCGGCCCCGGCGGGACCCTGGGGTGGTGCGGACAGCTCCGCACCGGACCCCACCAGGGAGAGGAGCCGGGCGATGGTTACCGAGGTGGCCGCCTTCCGCGGCGTCGGCAAGAGCTACGGGCGGGTGCGCGCCGTGGACGGCCTGGACCTCGTGCTGCGGCCGGGCGAGACCGTCGCCCTGCTCGGCCCGAACGGCGCCGGGAAGTCCACCAGCCTGGACCTGCTGCTCGGCCTGCGCGAACCCGACCAGGGCAGCGTCACGCTGTTCGGCGCCACCCCGCGGGCGGCGATCGCGGACGGCCGGGTCGGCGCGATGCTGCAGAGCGGCGGGCTGATGACCGACGTCAAGGTCCGCGAGATCGTCGAGCTCGCCTGCAAGGTGCACCCGCGCGGCCGGCCGGTCACGGAGGTGCTGGCCGACGCCGGGATCGAGGAGATCGCCGAACGCCGGGTCGACAAGCTGTCCGGCGGCCAGGAGCAGCGGGTCCGCTTCGCCCTGGCGATCGCCGGCGACAGCGACCTGATCGTGCTGGACGAGCCCACCACCGGCATGGACGTCAGCGTCCGGCAGGCGTTCTGGGCGAGCATGCGCGCGCAGGCCGACGCCGGGCGCACGGTGCTGTTCGCCACCCACTACCTGGAGGAGGCCGACTCGATCGCCGACCGCGTCCTGGTGCTGCACCGGGGCCGGCTGATCGCCGACGGCAGCTCCGCCGAGATCAAGGCGCGCGCCGGGGCCCGCCGGATCGCCTTCGAGCTCCACGACGCCGACCTCCCCGCGGACGTCCGCTTCGACGAGGCCGTGCTGCGCTCCCTGCCGGGCGTGCAGGCGCTGGACGTCACCGCCCGCGTCCCGGGGGTGCGGACGGTGCGGATCCGGACCGCGGACGCCGACGCCGGCGTCGCCGGGATCTACCGGGCGGGCCTGTACCCCCGCGGCCTGGAGGTCGCCGGGGTCGGCCTGGAGCAGGCCTTCCTGACCATCACGGGCGAGCTGGACCGCCGGGCCGACGCCGAGAAGGAGAGCGTGCGATGACCACCCTGATCAAGCTGGAGATCCTGCGGACCCTCCGCAACCGGCGCTACCTGTTCTTCACGGTGCTCTACCCGGCGCTGATGTACGTCTTCTTCGTCAACGCCTACGGCTCCGGCAACCAGGCCGGCGGCCTGCCCGTGAAGACCTACTTCATGGTCTCGATGGCCACCTTCGGCGCGGTCGGCGCGGTGCTCACCGGCAACGCGCAGCGGATCTCGCTGGAGCGCAAGAGCGGCTGGACGCGCCAGCTGCGGCTGACCGCGCTGCCCGGCCGGGCGTACACCGTCGGCAAGATCACGGCGACCGCGGTGACCACGCTGCCGGCGATCCTGGTGGTCTTCGCGGTCGGGGCCGTCCAGGGCGTCCAGCTGAGCGCGCCGCAGTGGATCGGGCTGGCGGCCGCGCTCTGGCTGGGCAGCTTCGTCTTCGCCGCGCTGGGGGTGGCGCTGGGCTACGCGGCGGCACCGGACGCGGTGCAGCCGATCGTGATGATCACCTACATGGCGATGGCGCTGCTCGGCGGCACCTGGTTCCCGGTGAGCGGCTCGCTGGAGGGCCTCGCCCGCTTCAACCCGGTGTTCCTGTACAACAAGCTGGCCACCTTCACCCAGCCCGGGCACTCCCTGGACCTGGCCGCGGTCGCCGGACTGGCCGCCTTCTTCGCGGTGTTCGTGGCCGGCGCAGCGGTGCTGTACCGGCGTGACGCCCGCCGGGCATGATGGCCACCATGACCGACGCGCACCGGACCGACCGCCCCGACGAACCGGGGGAGGCCGGTCCGGTGCGCGCCTCCTTCATGAACGTCCCGGGCGCCCCGGTGGAGACCCGGCGGCAGATGACCGTCAAGGTCGCCTGGATGCTGCTGTGGATGACCTACCTGGCCTACCCGGCGAGCAGCCTGCTGAACGGCGGGCACAGCGGGGCCGAGCAGGTCTTCGGCTGGGCCTGCCTGGCGGTCTTCGTGGCCGCCTACGTCCTGCTGGTGATCTTCCGCTCGCAGGCGGGGATGAAGCCGCGGGCCTGCCAGGTGGTCGTCGGGACGATGATCGTGCTCGCGGTGGCCTCCGCCGCGGTGCTCGGCGGCGCGTTCCTGACCATGTTCATCTACGCCTCGGTGTGCCTCGCGGTGATCACCCCGGTGAAGCACGCGCTGCGCGCCCTGGTCGCGATGGCCCTGCTCACCGCGGGGACCGGCCTGGCGATCCACGCCGACAACGACAGCACCACCACCTTCGCCCTCAGCGCCTTCCTCTCCGGCGTCGCGATGACCGGCCTGCAGCGGCTGGTCACCACCATGAAGGAACTGCGCGAGGCCCGGGCCGCGGTCGCCCACCTGGCCGCCTCCGAGGAGCGGCTGCGGCTCGCCCGCGACCTGCACGACCTGCTCGGGCACTCGCTCTCGCTGATCACCCTCAAGAGCGAGCTGGCCGGCCGCTTCATGGACGCGGGCAAGGACGAGGCGGCGCGGGCGCAGGTCGCCGAGATCGAGCAGGTCGCCCGGCAGTCGCTGATCGACGTGCGGGAGGCCGTGACCGGCTTCCGCCGCCCCACCCTGCCGGTCGAGCTCGCCGCCGCCCGTACGGCGCTGGCCGCCGCGCAGGTCCGGCTGGAGGCCGCGCCGGAGCTGGTGGACGCCTGGCCGTCGCTGGCCAACGAGGAGGCGGGCGCGCTGGCCTGGGCACTGCGCGAGGCGGTCACCAACATCGTCCGGCACGGCGAGGGGGCCACCGTCTGCACGGTGACGGCGGACGAGAGCTGGGACGGCGGCGGCGGGCGGTACGCCGTCCTGGAGATCACCGACAACGGTCCCGGCCCGGGCAAGTCCCAACCGGGGAACGGGCTCTCCGGACTGGAGGAGCGCCTCGCCCTGGTCGGCGGCCGGCTGGAGACCGGCCCGGGGGAGCGCGGCAAGGGCTTCCGGATCCGGGCCTCGGTCCCCCTGCGCCCGGTCCCCGCCCCGTCCCCCGGGGCCTCCACGGCCTCCTAGGAAGCGTCCAGGGCGCGGCGGTAGCGCAGGCCCGGGTGTCCGCCGAGCCGGCACTGCCCGGTGACCGTGAATCCGCTGCCGGTCAGGACGGCCCGGGAGGCCGGGTTGTCGAGGGTGGTGGCGGCGGTCAGCGCGTGCAGGCCGTAGGCGTCGGCGGCGAGTCGGCAGACCAGCGCGACGGCGGCCTTGGCGAGGCCCTGCCCGGCGGCGGACTCGGCGACGCGGTAGCCGAGTTCGGCGCTGCCGTCCACGAGGTCCACCAGGTTGATCCGGCCGACCAGTGCGCCGTCCGGGCCGAGGACGAGGTGGAACCGGCCGGTGCCCTCGGCCTGTTCGGCGAGCAGGGCGGCGTGGCGCTCGGCGAACCCGGCCGCGGTGAAGTAGGCGTCCCCGCGGTCGGGCACGGTCCGGGCGAACCAGGCGCGGTTGGCGAGCTCGAAGGCGAGGACGGCGGCGGCGTGGTCGGGGCGCAGGGGTTCCAGGGTCAGCATCCGGTCAGTCTGCTGCGCAGGGCTTCGGTGAGCCATCCGAATACCTCCCGCAGGCCCTCCGGCACCGGCCAGCCGTTGATGACGGCCAGCAACTGCCAGTAGCGCTCGGCGCGCGGGTCGTCGGCCGTGGTGAGGCGGGCCAGCAGCCACGAGCGGAGGGCGGGGTCGTCGGGGCGGCGGAAGGTCTCGGCGTACGCGGCGGTGAGGGTGTCCAGGACGGGGTCGGCGGCCGGGGAGGAGGGCGTGATGCCCTCGGCCAGGGCCGCGCCGACCACCGTCCGTACCGTCCCGGTCAGGGCCGCGTGCAGCCCGCCCCGGTCGCCGTCCGCCCGTTCGACGGCCTGGTGCTCGGCCATCCGCCGCACCGCCGCCCGGAAGTCCGGGTCCTGGACGAGTTCGCCCAGCTCGACCCAGGCATCGACCTGCTCCGGCCGCGGTTCGTCCGGCAGTTCGGGCATCGCCGAGCGCAGCATGGCGACGAACTCGGGGTTGGCGTCCAGGTCGCCGAAGGTCTCGTCGATGAAGTCGTGGACGAGCCGGCGGCGTTCGGCGTCGGACAGTCGGGCGAGCTTGTGCATGAGTGTCATCTCCTCGGGGGTGGAAGAGCGTTGGGCGACGGCGAGCAGGACGGCCCGGCGCAGCCGCAGGGTGCGGATCTGCACCTCCAGGGCCTCCGCGTGCGCCGAGACGACCTCGTGCAGCGGGGCCTGGCGCTCCAGCACCCGGCGGATCGCGGGCAGGTCGAGCCCGAGTTCGCGCAGGGTGCGGACGAGGTCCAGCCGGGCGAGGCCGTGGAGGTCGTAGCGGCGGTAGCCGGCGGTGGTGCGGTCGGTGGGCGGGACCAGGCCGGTGTCGGCGTAGAACCGGATGGCCTTGACGGTGAGTCCGGTGCGCCGGGAGAGGTCGCCGATCGAGTAGAGCGTTTCGCTGCCGTCCATGGGCACCACTGTGGGGTCTCCCCCTGCCGGAGACTCAAGCCCCTTTCCCTCTAAGGTCGTGGCCATGGGTACTGCAGAGAACGGCCCCTCGATCCGCGTGCTGCTCGCCGAGGACCAGGGGATGGTCCGGGAGGCGCTGGCGGCGCTGCTCGGGCTGGAGGGGGACATCGACGTCGTGGCGCAGGTCGGCCGCGGGGACGAGGTGGTGGCGGCGGTGCTGGCGAACGAGGTGCAGGTCGCCGTGCTGGACATCGAGATGCCGGGGATGACGGGCATCGAGGCGGCCGCCGAGCTGCGCAGCCGGGCGCCGGGGACGCGGGTGGTCATCGCGACGACCTTCGGCCGCCCCGGCTACCTGCGCCGGGCGATGGAGTCGGGGGCGGACGCCTTCCTGGTGAAGGACGCGCCGGCGTCCGAGCTGGCCGAGGCGATCCGCCGGGTGCTGCGCGGCGAGCGGGTGATCGACCCGGCGCTGGCGGCGGCCGCGCTGGCCGAGGGCGCCAATCCGCTGACCGCGCGCGAGCGGGACGTGCTGGGCGCGGCCGCGGACGGCGCGGTGAACGCGGACATCGCCAGGCGGCTGCACCTGTCGGAGGGGACGGTCCGCAACTACCTCTCGATGGCGATCCAGAAGACCGAGGCGCGCAACCGCACCGAGGCGGTCCGGATCGCCCGGGAGAAGGGCTGGCTGTAACCGCCTCTCGGGGCAGGTCAGTTGAGCCGGTGGCGGGCCGCCCGGGCCTCCTGGCGGACCTTGGCGGCGGTGTCCGGGTCGAAGGCGTCCAGGATCCGCGCGTAGTCGTCCATCTCCGCCGAGCCGCCGAGGAAGTCGCCCATCCGCACCAGGAGTTCGGCCCGTTCCAGGCGGAGCTGGGCCGGGTGCCGGGGGAGCAGCAGGGCGAGTTCGGTGGCCCACAGCTGGGTGCGGGCCTGTTCGGGCCGGTCGGCGGCCCAGGCCCGGATGTTGCCGAGCACCCGCAGCACGATGTCCAGCGGCTGGGCGGGGGTGAGCAGCGCGGGGGTGAAGTCGTGCCCGGAGGCGGCGACCAGGCGCTCGACGTCGGCGGGGTCGAGCAGCCGCCCGCCGTGGAAGGGGTCGGCGAGGACGTACTCCTCGCCGCCGGCCGGGCCGCCGACCGCGACGATGAAGTGGCCGGGCAGGGCGATGCCGTGCACGGTGAGCCCGGCCCGGCGGCCGACGGCCGTCCACACCAGCGAGAGCATGATCGGCAGTCCGCGACGGCGCCGCAGGACGTCGGGCAGCAGCGAGGACTCCAGCCGGCGGTAGTCGGACTGGCGCCCGTGGAAGCGTTCCCGGCCGCCGAGCACGGCGGCGAGCAGTGCGGCGGTCTCCTCCGGCCCGGACGGCGAGCGTTCGGCGACGGCGAGCCGGACGGCGGCCGCGTGCCGGTCGAGGGCGGCCTCGCAGGCGGCCAGCAGGGTGTCGACGCCGGGCGGTTCGCCCGGATCGCCCGGGTCGAGGACCGGGTCGTGCTCGGCGGCGGCGAGCAGGCAGAGCAGCACCGGGTCGGGCTGCTCGGAGCGGGCGGCGGTCCGGAAGCGGTCTCTGCTGTGCTCGGTCACGGTGACGGCGACGGCCTTCGTACGACGGACGGACAAGCGGACATACCAGGAGGGAACGGTCGGGCGCCTACTCCTGGGGGAGGAGCGCGTAGTGGTAAGTGTGACTGGTCGTGAAGCCGAGTCCGTCATAGAGCGCCCCCGCACCGTCGTTCTCCGCCTCGACCTGCAGGTACGCGCCGCTCGCCTCCTCCTCCGCCGCGCGGGCGGCGAGCACCGCCATCACCGCGGTCGCCAGTCCGGCCCGCCGGGCGTACGGCTGGACCTCGATGGCGCCGAAGCAGGCCCACGGGCCGTCGATGACGCAGCGTCCGATTGCCAGCGGCGGCTGCCCGGGGGCGCCGGGGACGGTGGCGAACCAGACCGAGGGGCCGCCGTGCAGCACCCGGCGGGCCGCCTCGCGCGCCGCCGGGTCCTCGCTCAGCTTCCCGTACAGGGACATCCAGTCCTCGCCCGCGGTCCGCGCGAGCCGCACGCGCCCGTGCCCGGTGCCGGTCCGGGCGAGCGCGGCCAGCGGGGCGGTGCGCACCTGGGTGGGGGAGCGCGGCGGGCCGAGCAGCGGCCTGAGGTCGTCGGCCGTCCCGGGGGTGATCACCTCGACCAGGGCGGGCAGTCCGCGCGCCGCGTACCAGGCCCGGACGGCGGCCAGGGCCGCGGGCAGCGGCCTCCCCGGATCGCCGAGCGCCTGGACGGAGTTGGCGCGCTGGGTGAACCCGGCCGCGGCGCGCAGCGTCCACTCGCCGAGCGCCTCCTGCTCGACGCCCGGCCAGCCGCGCCCGGCGGTCCGCTGGAGTTCGACCGGCGTGGCGGCGGGCAGCTCCGCGCGCCGCGCGGGGAAGAGCGGCACGACCTTGCCCGCGACCAGCAGCTTCTCCGGGAAGGTCACCGGACCGCCCGACCGGGGCTCGACCGTGAGCCCGTGATCGTCCCACGATGTGAGCACGCCGATCACATCGCGGAACACCGGACGGTCGTCCACGAACTCCGAGAGGCGCCGCACGGACACGCGAAGACCCACGTCAGAGCGATCTATCCGGACTTCCGGACGCCGTTCCAGCTGGTCTCGGGTCATGATCCGGCCACCTCCTGTGCATTTGCCTGCTCCGACCCGCGATACTAGGGGCGGGCATCGACGACGCCGCGCTCACACCGCGCACGGCAGCAGAACAGAACGGGCCGACAGGCCCTTCCGAGGAGGAACGACAGCGTGACCTACGTCATCGCGCAGCCTTGTGTCGACGTGAAGGACAAGGCGTGCATCGAAGAGTGCCCGGTTGACTGCATCTACGAGGGCCAGCGCTCCCTCTACATCCACCCGGATGAGTGTGTCGACTGCGGCGCGTGCGAGCCGGTCTGCCCGGTCGAGGCGATCTTCTACGAGGACGACACTCCGGAGGAGTGGAAGGACTACTACAAGGCGAACGTCGAGTTCTTCGACGACCTGGGTTCGCCCGGCGGCGCCTCCAAGCTCGGCCTGATCGAGCGGGACCACCCGTTCATCGCCGCGCTGCCGCCGCAGAACGCCGACCACTGACGATCGGTGGCTACTGAGCTGTGAACACCAACAGCACGCGCGCGCCGTTCCCGGGTCACCCGGGGGCGGCGCGCCGCGTTTCCGACCGGCTCCCGGTGTTCCCCTGGGACAAGCTGGAGCCCTACAAGGCCACCGCCGTCGCCCACCCCGGTGGCCTCTGCGACTTCTCCGTCGGCACCCCGGTGGACCCGGTCCCCGAGCTGATCCAGAAGGCGCTGGCGGCCCACACCGACACGCCGGGGTACCCGACCGTCTGGGGTCCGCTGGAGCTGCGCGAGGCGATCGCCGGCTGGCTGAACCGCCGCTGCGGCGCCGGGATCGGCCCGCGGGCCGTCCTGCCGACCGTCGGCTCCAAGGAGCTGGTGGCCTCGCTGCCGACCCAGCTCGGCCTCGGCCCGGGCGACCAGGTCGCCTACCCGCGACTGGCCTACCCGACCTACGAGGTGGGCGCCCGGCTGTGCGGCGCCGAGCCGGTCGAGTACGACTCGGTGGACGAGCTGGACGGCTCCCGGGTGCGCCTGCTCTGGGTGAACTCGCCGTCCAACCCGACCGGCCGGGTGCTCGGCGCGGACGAGCTGCGCCGCGCCGTCGAGTGGGCCCGGGAGCACCGGGTGCTGCTGGTCAGCGACGAGTGCTACTTCGAGCTGGGCTGGGAGGCCGAACCGGTCTCCGTCCTGCACCCGGACGTCTGCGGGGACCCCGGGGACGGAACACAGCACGAGGGCCTGCTGGCCGTCCACTCGCTCTCCAAGCGCTCCAACCTGGCCGGCTACCGCGCGTCCTTCGTGGCGGGCGACCCGGTGGTGGTCGAGGAGCTGCTGGGGCTGCGCAAGCACGGCGGCATGATCGTGCCGGCGCCCGTCCAGGCGGCGACGATCGCGGCGCTCGCCGACGACGCGCACGTGGCCGAGCAGCGGGAGCGGTACGCGGCCCGGCGCTCGGCGCTGCGGGCGGCGCTGGAGGCGTACGGCTTCCGGGTCGAGCACTCCGAGGCGAGCCTGTACCTGTGGGCGACCCAGGACCGCCCGTGCTGGGAGACCGTGGCCGAACTGGCCGGGCTGGGCATCCTGGTGGCGCCCGGTGACTTCTACGGGCCGTCCGGCGCCGGCTTCGTCCGGGTCGCGTTCACCGCGACCGACGAGCGGGTCGCCGCGGCCGTGGAGCGGCTGGCCGCGGCGCGCTGACGGCGGGTACGACGGAGGGGCCGGGGTTGCGGAAAGGGACACCCGCCCCGCCCCCGCGTGGGGGCCGCGGCGGGGGGGGGCGCGGGGGGCCCCCGGCCCAGAGGCGGGGGGGATTAAAAA
>NZ_JBHZCN010000087.1:0-5332 GCF_042755465.1 Kitasatospora sp. NPDC059160
GTTTTTTTTTTTTTTTAACTCCCGCGCCCCGGCGGGGGTAGGGGTCTTTCCGCCCCCCACCGCCCGGCCCCCCCCGCCGCCCGGCCCAGGTCCAGCATGCTGCCGAGAGCGGACTTGCCCCCTCTGTGACCCCGGCCACGGCCCGTGGCCCGTCGTTGCCCGAATGGCCTCGATGAACCTCATGGTCGCCTACGTTGGACCGCTGATGATCCTCGACTCCGACCGGAGCGCCGACGGCCCAGAGGAGCAGCCAACCCCGGCCCATGAGCGTCACACGGACGTGGTGACCACCCGGGGGTTGGCCGAAAGGAGCCTATGGGGCCCGCCCTGCCCGGCAGAGTGCGGGAGTGACCTCGACACCCAACCTGGCCGCCCCCGCCCGCCGACGCCGCCACGCGAAGCTGATCGCCGCACTGACCTCGCTGATCGGCGCTTGCGCCGAAGCCGCGGGTGCGGTGTACGGGCCGCTCGCAGCCGCCTCGCCCGACCAGGAGGTCGTGGAGGTGGGCCTCCTGCCGGTCGTCCAGGTCTGCCTCACCGCCGCTCCCCTGCTGGACATTGCCCGAGCCGAGGACTCCGCCCGGTGGCCTGCCGCCGTGGCCCGGGAGCAGGCGCAGGCCCGGCAGACGTACGCCACGCGGTGCGCCGTGGCGCAGGCGCAGCAGTTCGCGGAGCAGGCTGACCCGTCTGTTGGGCACGGTGTCCCGCTGCTCACGGTGGAGCGGTCTGCCTGCGTGGACCTGGTGGGGGCCGGCATCAAGGTCGCCATGCGGTGGCTGGACGATCCGCGGGATGCGGCCGCCCTGGTGGGCGAGTTGATGTCCGGCGGCGAGCTCGCTGCGGACGAGATCCTCGATGAGGCGGTCGATTTCGCGGTGCTGATAGGCCTGCTGGCGCTGCAGGAGGCACGCGCCGCGTCGGATCCGAGTACGGCGGCTGAGCTGTGCCTGGGCGCCGTCCGCCACATCTCGCTCGCGATTGCCCTGGCCAGCGCCGACCTGGCCTGAGCCGACCAGCGGCGGGCTCGCTCAGCTGCCGGTGTGTGCCCCGGGAGCGCGCGGTCCGCTCCGCCTCCACCCGGTGTTGACGCCTTGGTTACGGGTGGCGGGGTTTCGTCGTGTCCGCGCCGGATCCGGACGACGCCGGGCCTTCGCCGAGGAGCTCGGCTGGAGGGCTGATGGCGGCTACGCTCCGCGGCCGGGGGCGGGAGCCTGGGCATGTCGGCATTGTTCGTTTACCCTGGGCGCCGAATTGATCACACAACTGGTGTGACTGAGGGGGGTTGTGGGGATGCCAGGGTTCGGAGTGAAACCGCAGGACCTGCGGAACGCGAACACCGCCGGTCGTGCGGTGGCGGCAGGGGTCCGACAGGACTGGAAGCAGGACTTCGCGCAGACGCCGGAGCTGGCCCTGCCGAACTGGCAGTTCGTGGACCCGGCGAAGAACGCGATCCAGCACCTGGCCAGCTACGTCGAGCGCGTGGCCACCACGACACTGGAGGACGCGTCCGACACCCTGGGCAGCATCGCCGACTCCTACGAACACGCCGATACCAAGGCGGCCGTATCGCTGGGAGCGGCACCGGAGGGCCAGGGCTGATGGCGTACTACTGGGGGATGCTCAAGACCGCCGACTTCGGCGGCCTGACGACGACCGCGCACGCGCTGTCCACGTTCGAGGGGCACTTCAAGCACCGGATCACGGACTGGCAGAAGATGCTGCGGGACCTGGCCGACTGCGGCTGGCACGGTGAGGCCCAACAGGCGGCGGACAACGCGCTGCGCAACCGGACCAGCCAGCTGTACGTCCTGGAGCAGCTGATCGAGGACCTGCGCATGATGCTGACGGACGCCGCCGACAGCTTCGTCATCCTCCAGGCGCGGCAGACGACGCTCGTCGAGACGGCGGCCGCCAGCGGTCTGCAGATCCTCGACGGGGACGTCGACACCGTGCCGACGGTGCAGATCCTGCCACCAGGCAAGGGCGACGAAGGCGGGCGGCACGACCCCGAGTGGCTCAAGGCGATGGAGACGGCCCGCGACCGGCTCGCCAAGGAGGTCGGCGACCTGTCGACGGAGGTCAAGAGCGTCGACGACTCGGTGGCGGCCGCCCTGAACAGGATCGGCCACACCTTCCAGACCGGGTGGGCCGTCCTGCCCAGCGACGCCGTGGCGGAGGCAGACAAGGACGCGGCCGCGATCGACAAGGCGACGGAAGGACGGATCGGCGTCCCGTCCGCGCTGGACCCCGCCGGCAACGCCAGATGGTGGGCCTCCCTGCCGGAGTCCACACGCCAGCAGCTGATCCAGGACCACCCAGGAGACATCGGAGGCCTGAACGGCCTGCCCGCCGCGACCCGCGACCAGGCCAACCGGCTCTACCTGCCCCAGCTGCGCGAGCAGATCGCCAAGGACCTCAGCGACCAGAACCCGTCCCTGCACGCGAACCCGAACCCGCACACGACCCAGGCCAACCTGGACGCCCTGGACGCCCTCCAGAAGCAGGTCGACACCAAGACGGCCCCACCCCAGCTGCTGCTCGGCCTCGGCGACCCGACGACCCGCCCGTACCCCTCGGCGAGCGCCGTCCTCGCCTACGGCAACCCCGACACCGCCACCAACATCGCCGCCTACACACCGCCGAACCCGGCCGCGGGCACGCTCGCCGCCGACGCCGCCACCGCCCGCGGCCTGGCCGCCGCAGCGACAAAGGCGGACCCGGCCAACCCCACGGCAGCACTGGTCGTCGTGAGCCTGGGCGCACCCGGCGACCCGGGGCTCACACCGTCCTCGGTTCCCGGCCGGCCGCTGCGCAGCGGCGCGGCCCAGGGCGTGCTCGACGGGCTGGCGGCCTCGCACCAGGGAAGGAGCCCGAGCGTGAGCGAGGTCTCCGCGGTGCCGCAGGGGCAGGGCTCGGGGTTCGCGGTCGCGCGGGTGCCGCTGGACCGGTACGCGACCAATCTGCCGGACCCGGTCACGCCGGACACGGTAGTGGCCAGGACGCCGGGCGGCATCGAGGACCCGGCCTCCCACCACGCCATCGTCAATGCGATCGTGGGCCGCCGGTAGCGGCTCTTTTGCAGGGCCTGACCGGCCCCGCGCGGGTTCGCCGGTGCTGCGGCCCACGCGGGGCCGACGGCGTGCGCGGGGGCTTGCGGCCACCGGCGGGCGAGGTGGGTGGGCAGTCGTTCGTAGAGTCGGGGCCGTGAAGAGCACTTCGGAGTCCTGGCCGGGCGTGCCCTACCCGTCGTACCTGCCGCCGAGGGCGGTGCACGAGGAGTTGGAGACGAGTCCCAGTTCGCCACGGCGGCCGAACTGTGGCTGCTCTGCCTGGATGCGGGGGACGGGGCCGCGGTTCTGCCGATCGTACGGACCACCTTCGGGGCGGACGGGACCCAGGTGGGCAGGACCGTGACAGTCCAGGGCGCGAGGACGCCGCTGGTGCGGTACAGGGTCGTGGAGCCGGGCGGGGCGCTCGACGAGCTGCTGACGCCAGCCCCGGCTGCCGGCTGCGAAGGTGGCGCGACTACGGGGTCCGGCCCGGCGGGTGCGGACGTACCTGATCGGCATCGAGGAGCCCCCGCTGGTGAAGATCGGGAGGACCACCGGTACGACTCGGGCGCGGTTGTCGCAGCTGCAGGTGGGTCAGCCCGGTCAGCTCGGCCTGCTGCTGGACGTCGAGGGCGACTTCGAGGCAGCGCTACCCGGAGTGCACGCAGCTGCGCCAGGATCGGGTCCGATCTCGGGTTGACCCTACCGGCCGTCGGGCTCCGTGCCGGGGTGGAGGTGGTGCTGTGCGCTCCCCGGGAGCCCCCACACGCCCTCTACCGTCCGGTGCCGGGGTGGGTGAGGATGAGCGGCTGAGCGTGTCCCGTACCCGATCGAAGGGGAAATGTCGTGGGAGACCATTCGAAAAAGTCGCCGGATCCGTCGACGGGCAAGCCCCCGCCGGACAACGCCGACGGCAAGGTCGAGCCCCCGCCGCCGCCCGCCGGCAAGCACAAGAAGCAGTGAACGACGACGGCTTGGCCGGATACCGCGTACGCCTGGACGCGGAGATGGAGGAGGGCGGGCAGTGGCCGGCCGATTCGCCGTGGCTGCGCGAGGCCGTCGCCGCGCTGCCCCGGGACCGGTTCGCGCCGGATCGGCTGTGGCGCTGGGACGGCTGGGCGTACGTACCCCTCGACAGAACGGTCGACCCGGACGGCTGGGCGAGCGAGGCGTACGGCGCGGTCGACTCTCCGGCGATCACGCAGCTCACCGGCGGGGTGCCGTCGTCGTCGCTGTCGGCGCCCGGGGTGGTGGCCGACATGCTGGACAGCCTGCAGTTGGAGCCCGGGCACCAGGTGTGGGACGTCGGCACCGGCCAGGGCTGGACGGCGGCGCTGTCCGCCTGGCGGGCCGGCCCGGGCCGAGTGGTGTCCACCGAGGTGGACGAGGACCTGGCCGCGTTCGCCCGCGGCCGCCTCGCGGCCGCCGGGCTGGACGTCGAGGTGCGGGTCGCCGACGGCTCCCGCGCCGGGTCGCCCGGTGCAGAGCAGGTCGACCGGCTGCAGGCGACCTACGCGGTGGAGGCGGTGCCGTGGTCCTGGGTGGAGGCGGTCCGGCCGGGCGGACGGATCGTCTACCCGTGGGGCCGGCTGGGGTACGTCGCGCTCACGGTCGCCGAGGACGGCGCGAGCGCGCGCGGCTGGGTGCACGGCCTCGCGCAGTTCATGGGCGACCGCCACGGCCCGGCCCAGCCGGGCAGCGGCCCGGCCGCGCACGCGGCGGTGCGCGCCGGTGCCGATCCCGAGGCGCAGCGGGTGCTGGAGCGCGACCCGGCGGGCCTGGCCGACTGGGGGGTGCGCTTCGCCCTGCGGGTCGCCGTGCCCGACGCCGTGCTCTTCACCGACGACGGCCCGGACGGTGCGGTCACCCTGGTGCACGACGGCGCGCACTCCTGGGCGGAGATCGGGCCGGACGCGGACGGGCGGCCGGTGCTGCGGCAGGGCGGGCCGCGCCGGATCGGCGACGAGGTGCTCACCGCGTGGGCGCAGTGGGACGGGCTCGGCCGGCCGGACCTGTACGACTACGGCATCACGGTCACCCCGGAGTCCCAGTGGGCGTGGCAGGGCAGTCCGGACGGCCCGCGCTGGCCGATCACGCAGCCGGCCCCGGCCCGGTCCTGACCGGCGCGGGCCGTACGGGCCCGCAGCAGGGCCGCCGTGAGAAAGCGGGCGGTGGGGGGGGGGGGGGGGGGTTGGGCGCCCCCCGCCCGCCCGGCGCACCCCCGGGGGCCGCGGCCGGACCGGGCGCGGGCGCGGGGGGGGGGGGGGGGGGGCGGCGGCGGG
>NZ_JBHZCN010000087.1:5342-40546 GCF_042755465.1 Kitasatospora sp. NPDC059160
TTCATACGGGGGGGGTGGGCCGGTTGGTGGGGTGCACACCCCCGGGCCCACCGCGCTACCAGCCGGCGCTCACGCCTTCGCACCGGGACTCGGCCGGCGGGGCGGGCGGGCGGCCGACGCTTCTGCGCGCAGCATCCGCCAGACGATCCGGCCGATCTCGTGCATGCCGTGGTGCAGCTCCAGCCGGTCCCTGCCGGGCAGCCGCCACGTCCGCACCGGCTGCCCCTCTTCCTCGATCGGCACGCTCTGGTAGGCGTCGCCGTCGGTCAGGCGAACCGTGATCCGGCGCCCGGGGCCGAGCACCAACTCGGCGGTGAGCGAGGCGACGACCGCCAGGCCCTCCTCGCGGCAGGAGTCGACCATCCCCTGGTGCCGGGCCTCGCGCTCCTCCCCGGGCACGCTGGCCACCAGGTGCTCGCGCACGTGTCGGTAACGCCGTCGGCCCCAGGGCGGGGCCGGCGGAGGTGGTGCACAGTGGTGCCGTACGGCCGGGGCCGACGGTCAGTCCGAGGTGCTGCTCTGGACGTGCTCGTTCAGGGTTTCCAGCAGGGCGATCTGCTGGTCGGTCAGCGTCCCGGCCTCCCGGGCGGCTGCCTGCTTCGCCAGCCACTTGCCCGGTCGCAGCGTCGGGTCCGCCTTCCCGCCGGTGCGAGTTGCGGTTCCGGTGAGTGTTCCGCCCGCCTTGAGGTAGGCGACCATCCTGCGGTAGGTGCGGCTCCACTCGGGGTCGAGGCGCCACAGCGGGTCGAGGGCGTCCAGCGTCGCCTGCTGTGCCTCGGCCGGATCGGGGTCGAGGCGCTGGCGGCGCATCCAGCGACCGATGTTGTAGTCGTCCAGGGTCGCCCTGCTGGGGATCGCCAGGTCTCCGTGGAAGTGGTGCCATGCCTTGGCGTAGGCGTAGCCGCGCTCCCAGGCGTGGGCGGTCTTGCTCCAGATCATGCCGATGGCGTCGAGCTCGGAGCGTCGGGCCGGGTTCATGGCACCGGTCTCGTGGAGGTGGCGCTGGTTGCGCAGCCAGGTGTGCAGCTCGCGGTTCTCCTCGGTGTTCGGGGGGTCGAGGTGACCGTGTTCGACGTGGAACGCGGTGGCGACGCCGAGCATGTGCTCGAACTCCTGAGCCCTGGGCGAGAACATGCGCAACTTGAGGCTGCGCAGGATGTCGCCCCGGTGGCGCTTGGCGTCGATGCGCAGCCAGGCGAGCGGCTCCTCCTCGGTCTCGGCGGACGGCGTGCCGTCACCGCTCTCTGCGTCGTCGGCGTCGGTGAGGCGAGGGTCCGTCTTGAGCAGGTGGTCCTGTCGGCGGTGGGTGCGCAGGTCCGCGACTCGGCCGACGACCCGGGAGTCGACGCTGGCCAGGGCGCGCAGGACGTGCAGCACCGGGGCGTAGGCGGAGGCGCTGACCGCCTGCTCGGCCTCCTCCTGTACCTGGGGCCCGGCCTGGCCGACGATGGCCGGGTCGGCGGTGGGCAGGTCGTCGGCTTCCTCGCCGTCCGCGTCGGGGCTGGGAATGTAGACCGGGATGATGATGTAGGCGACCTTGCCCTGTTGGGGCTGCTGGCGGACGGCCCGGCCGAGGGCCTGGACGATGTCGACGACGGAGGTCTTCGGGTCGGCGAAAACCACCGCGTCGACCGCGGGCATGTCAATGCCCTCCGCGAGCAGGCGGGCGTTGCACAGGATGCCGCACTCCTCGCCCTCCTGCCCTTCCCGCTCCCCGGTGTGCTGGCGGAACTCGGCGAAGGCCTGCTGGCGCTCGCGGCGGGGGTCGGTGCCGGCCACCGCCTTGGCCCAGATCCGCTCGGGCCGGTCGTAGTCCGGGAGGAGGGCCGCGGTCTCCGTGATCGTCGCGGCGAACTCGCGGGCGTAGGTGATCCGCGCGTGGAAGGAGATGATGCGGCGCAGTCCCAGGTCGGCGATCGCCCGCAGCACGGCGACCTGGAGGGCGAGCCGTTGCAGGTCGACGTTGGTGCGCTGGGAGCGGAGGTCGGCGATCGAGGGCAGGGAGAGAAGGTCGCACAGGTCCTGGTCGGTCACGACGGGGACGAGGATCTTGTAGTCCGCGATCCAGCCGCCGACGACGCCTGCCTCGAAGGACCACCGGTAGATCGTGGGGCCGTAGACGTTCTCGTCGTCCATCGAGTACAGCGAGGGCTTGGCGGTGCCCATCACCAGGTCCGAGAGGTCGCCGCCCGGTGTCTCGGCCGCGATCCGCGGGGTGGCGGTGAAGTAGAGGCGCCGCAGAGCCGGGACCTTGGTGTCCTCGTGGACGGCGGCCCAGGACTTCTCCAGGGCTCCGGCGGTGCGGTGGGCCTCGTCGACGATGACCAGGTCCCACTGGGGCAGGCCGTACTCGTCGTGGGCGCGGACCAGCCGCTCCAGGGAGGCGTAGGTGGCATAGACGGTGACCGGGTGCCCGGCCGGGACGCGGGTGACCAGGTCGGCCAGCTCGGCGGTGTCGGTGGTGACGTGCCCCTCGACGTGCGCGCCGGCTTCGGCGCTGTCCAGCGCCTCCTCCTTGGAGCACGCGGCGATCGCCACGCCCTTCCGGCCGCCGAGGTGGCTCCACGACGTGGCCGTCTGTTCCAGCAGCTCGATCGTCGGCACGAGCACGAGGGCCCGGCCGTAGGGAGCGAGCCGCTTGGCGCAGGTCGCGGACACCAGGGTCTTGCCAGCACCGCAGGCCATCTCCATGATCCCGCGACCGCCGTGCTTCACCTGCCGGACGGCTGCCTTCACGGCCTCCTTCTGGTAGTCCCTCAGGTCGGCGAGGCGGACCCGCGGGGTGGGCAGGCGGCGGTTGCCCGGCCGGGTGACGGCCTCGACAAGAGCCGTTGCCTCGGCGAGATCGGCGGCGGTCTCCGGCGAGAGGGTGCCAGTCTCGGGCCCGGTGGTGTCCACGGAGGTGTCCTTCTCGTTCGGTGGTGAGTGGGTCGGAGCGCTGGGCCTGAGGGCGCGGGTCTACCGGGGGCGCAGCGGGAGGATCTTCGCGGTCTGGTTCGTCGCGGCCGGCGGGCGGCAGTGCCGGAGGTGGGTCGCGCGCCAGATCTTGGCCTCCTCCTCGGTGGCGGTGTCGATCTCGGAGACCGAGCAGGCGCGACAGGTGGTGGTGCGCGTCTCGGCGTTGAAGGTGAACTGGGCTGGCACGGGCGCTCTCTCCCGGTAAGGGCCCGCCCCCGAGTGGAGCGGGGGCGGGCAGTGACGGTCGCTCGGGCTACCGGCCCGGGCGCTTCCAGCCACGGACTTCGAGGTATTCGATCTCGGCGTCGGGTACAGCGCGTCCGGTCGCGACCAGCCACTCCTGCATCGCCTCGGTGACGTCCCCGTGGTGCTCGGCGACCCTTCGGCTCCACTCGGCGGCGTCGAACCCGCCGTGGGCGGCGTCGCCGTACTGGCGCTCCTCGGTGCCGTCGGTGCGGGGCAGGACCCCGCGCCGAAGCCCTGGCGAGTCCTCCTTCGAGCCGGAAGACAGCAGGAACTGGTTCGCTTTCATACGGACGGTGAACGCCAGCCGACCCCCGGCCTGGCCGGTGGCGTGCACGACCTGCGCGAGGTGCCCGGCACCCGAGCTGATCGCCTGCTTGCCTGCTCGGCCCGCCATGCTCCTGCCCGGGATACCGATGGTGTTGGGGCGCCGGACCCGGGCCTTCTCGCCGCCCCTGCCGGTGCGGCGGGTGATGTTCTGCTGAGCGATGCCTGCCAGCGACTCCTGGTCGCGCTCGCCGCCGCGCACCGCCCGGACCACTTGGCGCAGAGCACCGACCATGCTCGCACCCTTGCCCTTCGTGAAGAACTGGGAGACCAGGGAGGCGTCGCGCCCGAGCATCCTGGCGACCTGTCGCTTGGTGAAGCCCTCGTCGAGGATCTCCTGCGTCAGGCGCGCCGCCTCGTTCGGGTTGCTCGGGTCGGCGGGACTCACCGTGCACCTCCGGCCACCGCCTGCGCCGCCGCATGGAAGGCTTCCGCGTCGAAGCGGGCCCGCCCGAGCTCACGCAGCGCCAGCAGGTCGTCCTCGCTGCGCGGCGCGGCGACCGGGCCGCGCAGGTAGCCCTTGGCCAGGTACTCACCCGGCTGTCCTCGGTAGGGCCACTCCACAGGGTGGGTGGTGTAGACGGCGTCGGTGCGCAGTGCGACGACGGAGCCTGCGGGCAGGTGCAGGGCGCCGACCCGGGCGAGGATGTTCCTGCCGTCCTTGATGGTCATGTCGAGCAGGGCGGCCCGGGCGCCGCCCCAGACTCCGGCGGCCCACTCGGGGTGGGCGAAGGCGTCCCGGTCCGTGGTGGTGAGGCGGCGCCAGGTCTGAACGGTGCCGTCGTCGTCGATCAGTTCGGCGCCGTCCGGGACGGGCTGCCCGCTCGGGGTGGTGCCGGTGTTCATCCCGGGGCGCTGGGCGAACTTGCCGATGCCGTAGAGCAGGATGCTGCGGATGCCTCGGGAGGCGAGGTGGGCGGCGCGGCGGGTGCGTTCGTTCCCGTGCACCCGGGACAGGTTGACCAGGCCCGACCAGGCCGTCTTGAGCTTGTTCGACCAGTCGTCCAGTGGCTTGGCCTCCTTCCACACCAGGCCGTCGAGGATCTCGATCCGCCACGGCGTCTGCTGCGGGTTGTTGAGCGCGACGTTGATCTCCGCTCCGCTGGCCCAGGTGGTGAACGTGGTGCCGGGAGTGGCGGGGTACTCCCAGGCCCGGTCGCCCGGGACCGGGCAGGGCAGCAGGCCGACGTGCCGCCAGTCCTCGGGCACGGTCGCGCGGATCTGCCAGTGGGAGGGCGCCATCAGGGCCCGGGTCTGTTCCTTGCGGTCAAGGGTCTGGAACATGCGGCCGGTGAGCCGGTTGGGTGCGCCGACGCCGGAGCGCCAGGTGTGGCGGCCGTAGGCCAGGGTGCGGTCGTACTCGGCCAGACCCGGAAGCTCTGCCGGGACGCGCGGCGGCAGGATCAGCTCGGTTCGACCCTGGCCGGCGGTCTCGTGCACGAGCTCGCGCAGTTCCGCGCTCATCACCGGGTAGCCCCCGGCGAAGGCTCCGCTCACCGGGATGGTGCGCTTCCACAGGTCCAGGCCCATGGAGGAGGGGAAGCTCATCATCACGGCGTCGTCCCATTGGCGGCGCAGGGCGTCTCGCATGAGCACGAACGCATCGCGCACCAGCGCGGCGTCCGCCCCGCCCGGCTCGAACCACTGCGCGGCCGACAGGATTTCGACGGCTCCGGCGTTGCGCTCGGCATCAGCAGGCCGGTAGCGGCCCACCGGCTTGCGCTCGTGCACGAGGTGGCTGGCGAGAGGGTCCTGGCCGGCACCGCGGCCGAGCCGGGGCTCCCAGCGCGGGCTCGGGGTGTTGAGCCAGTCCGCGACGGCCCCGATCAGAGTTGGGTGGCGCTCGGAGTTCTGGTGCCAGGGGTCGCCGCCGGTGATGTAGATCCGGCGGGTGTTCGGCAGCGTGGCGATCACCGCGTCGAGGATCTCGCCGGGCGTTCGGCCGCCCAGGTCCACCTGCAACTGGCGGGTGGCGGTGGCCAGGTCGCCGGTGCGGGCGTCCAGCCAGACGGTGTGGTAGGCGTTCTGCTCCCACGTCGGGCGCCTGCGCTTCACCTCGGCGATCCGCGTGTAGGCCTGCGCACCGGGCCCGTCCGGGATCGACGGGAGCACGCGTTGACGCAACTCCGTGTCGCCGGACGGCTCGATGGGCACGGCCTGCTCCGACTCCTCCACGGCTGCCGGGGCCGGGGCAGTGGCAGGAGGGCCCACCAGGACGGTACGGGGCGCGGCGACGGTCGCTTCGGCGGAGGCGGGGGCGATGGCGCTGTGCTCGACGGGCGGGGCCGCCGGGCCAGCCTCTGCCGAACTGGTGGCGCTGAGGGCGGCGCGAACCTCGGGCGGGGTCGGGTCCAGGCTGGGGGCGATGCGGACCACGTCCGCCAGCTTCAACCCGCCTGCCTTGGCGACGGCCTCCCCGCTAGCTCCCTCGTAGGCGGCGAGCGCCTTGATCCTGGTCTCGCGCTCCGCGTTCAGGATGTCGAAGGCGGACTGCTTCTGGGTGAGTGCCTTCTGCGCGGCGACGACTTCCTTGGCGGCGGCGGCGGCCTTGTCGCGCAGCGGGCGCAGCTCCTTGAGCTGGGCGTTGTAAGTTGCGCGGTCCATCGGTTTCACTCCCCTTCGGCGGAGGCCGGGTCGGTAGCGGGGTGGCTGGGGACGTAGGCGATCGGGCCGCTGGACTTGGAGTCCAGCCGGGTGCCGAGCAGCAGGTCGGCCAGGCGGCGGTCGTCGGTGCCGGCCGGCGCGGTGGTGATGCGGTTGACCGGGGCGGTGAGGTCGGTGAGGTATCCGGCGAGGCGGGCGCTGGTGAAGCGGTATCGCAGGGAGGTGCCGCCGCCGCCTCGGGTCCATTCGTCCAGTCCGGTGAGGACGGCGACGACGAACCCGGCCACGGTGACCGGCATGACCCTCGTGGCGGCCACCCTGTCGGGGTCGCAGCGCCACCAGCCGGACAGGCCGGTCAGCAGGTCCTTCTCGGAGAGGTCGACATGGAAGCCGCTCCATGCCTGGTCCGGGTCACCTTGGACTCGCTCCGGACCGCCGGTGCGCAGCACGGTGATCTCGGGGCGCCCGAGTATGGCCAGGTCGGGCTGCTTGCGTTCTTGGAGCACTTCGACCGCGCCGCTGGGCACGATCATGCGGCCTTCGGTGCGGGCACCGGGGATCGTGCCGGTGGCCAGGAGCTTTCTGACGGTCGGTCCAGAGCATCCCAGGGCCGATCCTGCCTGGCCGGTCGTCAGGTACACCGACACCATCCTCCATAGTCTCGTTGCTTAGCAAAAAACACTAAGCACACCCTAGGGGATGGAGCTGCCGCTGTCTATAGTCTTTCTCGATAGCGAGAAGGACTATAAGCGGATCGGTGCGGGCCGCCCCGGCCCGGCTAGGTGTGACGGGAAGTCGTAGTTGGCGGTTGGCAGTGATAGTTGGCGGATCACCTGCCTTTGGCCTCGCGACCTGGGGATTCGCTGGCGGTGGTGTGCTCCCGGGGGGCAGCGCCGCCAACTATCACTGCCAGTGCTCGCCAACTACGACTTCCAGGGGCGCCCCCGACCTGCGCGTTTGCACAACTGTCCCGCCAACTACGGCTGCCAGTCACACTAGGATGCGGCGCCATGGCACTCAACAGCCGCACCGAGCTGGTCGCCGCGCTCGGCTCCGGCCGCCCCCAGGACCTGCTCGGCACCGCGGAGTCCGAGTGGCTCGACTTCAAGGCCGAGCCCTACGACTTGCGGAACGCCCACAGCAAGGTCGAGATGGCCAAGGACGTCGCCGCCTTCGCCAACCGCGCCGGCGGTCTGATCGTCTGCGGCGTCAAGGCCGTCCGGCAGCCGGGCGAGCTGTACGAGACCGCCGCCGCACTCACCCCCTTCGACCCCGCCCGGATCACGGCGGAGGCCTACATCAAGGCGCTCGCCTCCGAGGCCCGCCCGCTCCTGTCCGTCCACCTCGCCCTCTTCTCCCACCCGGACAACGGCGACGGCACCACCGGCTCCTACCTGGTGATCGAGGTGGAGCAGCTCCCCGAGGACCAGCGCTACGCCCTCGTCCGCCGTACGCCCCAGCCGGACGGGAGGAACGTCGACACCTGGTGCGTCCCGATCCGCAACGGTGACCAGACCGACTTCCTGTCCCCCGACGATGTCTACTCGCTGATCAACGGCGGGGTACGCCGCCGGATACACCCCGCCGCGCCGCTTCCCCCGGCGCCGCCCGTCGACCCGGCCGGCGCCCGGCAGGCCCTGGCCGAGCACCAGGGCTGGGACGACGTTCCGGTCCTGTTCTGGCAGAGCTCCCCCGAGGTTCCCGCCACCTTCCTGCCGGCCCTGCACGACGACACCGGCATCCGCGGCGCCCTGGAGCGCCAGCAACCCCTGCGCCAGGGCGGCTTCAACTTCGCCTTCGCTCCCAGCCGCTCGGTCCCGTTCGCCGGCGGACTGCTCCTGTCCGAACCCCGCCGTGCCGTCGCCGTCGCCGCCGACGGCACGGTCACTGCGGCCGCGCTCGCCACCCCGGAGATGCTGGGCTGGGCCATGAACGAGAACTACCAGGCCGCCGGCCGCCTGAACGTCCTCACCCTCTCCGAGATGACCTACGAGTACTACCGCCTGGTCGACCAGCACATCCGGCCGACCGTCCCCGGGCCGTGGCAGCACCGGGTGGTCGCCACCGGGTTCGGCGGGGTTCGCCTGGCCCCCGGCGCCAACCCGGGCTTCCCCTTCCAGGGCTCGCCCCGGGATGCCTCCGTCGACACCTTCAACCTCGACTGGTCGGCCTCCGGATCGCCTGAGGCCGACGCCTACCAGGCCCTCGCCCGGATCTACAGCGCCTTCGGACTCGGCGGCCGCGACAACCCCTACGTGCGCGATGAGCAGCTCGACCCGGAACTGCTCAGCGCCGCAACGAAGTAGCGCGCGCGTGCGCGCCGCCTCCCCCAACGGCATGCCGAAGACCACCGACATGAGCACTGGCCAAGCCGCGCTCATACCAGTCTGGGGCGAAACCCGCTGGTCAGCCCACATGATCCCCTCCTACGATCACCCGATGATCAACGATGCAGACGACATGACGACACCCCCGCAGGACCTCGTGGACGCCGGGAACGAGCTCTACGCCGCCCTGGAGCGCTACCTCGCCAACCCAGACGACGACGCCCCCCGCACCGACATCTACTACGCCCAGGAGAAGCTGGGGCTGGCCGTCACCGGCTGGCCGCACTGGGGCGAGTCGGACCAGGGGCAGGCACTGCACACCGCCGTCCGCGACCTGGCCGGCTCCATCCAGTACGGCCACGGCGCCACCCTCCCCGAGCTGCGCCAGGCGCTCGACCGGCTCAACGCCCTGTAGAGCACCGGCGGGGCGGCGGCCAGGCGGTCGCCGCCTCCACCCCGAGCAGCCAGGCCCGTCATCTGGGGCTGGAGCGGCGGTTTCCCGTGGTTCCGCAGAGCAGCCCCATGATCGCGATGTAGGCACACAAGGCACTGGCGAGCTCCCTTCCCGCTCTTCGCCCGCTACCCTGTTCACCGGCAGGTGCGGTACATCCCCTGCCGTGAAGTCCATCAGCCCTCGAGGGTTCGCCGGCCTCCGCCGGTCCGCGCCGGAGCGTTCCGCCCGGCTGCGCGCCACACCGTCCCCGAAGGGCACCGCCATGTCGTCACCGATCAGCAGGGAAGACATGAGGGATTTTCGCGAGCTGCGGGAATCCCTCGCCGCCGCCGGCATCATGACCAGCATCAGCCAGATCGCCGCGGCCGAGCGCGACGTCCGCAGGTGGGCCGCAGGCCGGCTCAGCGCGGTGGAGCTGTGTCAGATCTGGGGCTGGGAGACGACCGCCTTGCGTCCGCACTACCGCCGGGTTGGCGAACATCTGTTCGTGATGATGCTCGCGGACGAACACACCGAGCTCGTCCGTACCGCCCGGGCCCGAACCGACGCCGGAGACCCCGGCCCGGTGAGCATGTGGATGCGCCACCGCGGCCAGGACAAGCCGGTTCTCGTCGCCCTGCCCGTGGTCACCGTCCACCGCAACAACCGCCACCCGGTGCAGCAGCTCCTCACCCCAAAGCGCCGCACCGCGGCAGACCTGCCGCACCTTGTCGGCGCCGAAGTCCCCGTCAACCTGCCCCACCGGGCGGACCGCGGCATCCCCTGCACGCTGTGCGGCGTGTACGACGCCCACTACCTCCGCCGGGACCAGCGCGCCGTGCCCGGCTTCGTGTGCGAGGACCACAAGGACCACGCCCTCGACCAGCAGATGTGGCCGATGCACATGGAGGAACAGATCACGGAGAAGCTCGGCATCTAAGCCGCACTCACCCCGGGCCGTCAGCCATCGAGGCCGGTGGCCCGGGTCTCAACTGACTCGTCGGTGAGGAGCATGTCCTCCACACCGAACCGCGCCGCTTCGCGGCGGTTCAGCGCCCTGTTCAGCAGTTCCTCGCCCTCGTGCAGGTTGTCGATCACCTGCTGGGCGTGCTGCTCCTCCGCCGCCTGGTCGTCCTCGTCCGGCCTTGACCGGAACCGAAGCGTCTCGCCGGCGGCCTCCAGCAGCTTGGCCGCCGCCGCGGCGAAGCCCTCCTCGACCTTGCCGCCGGTCCTCAGCGCCACCGCACCGGGCGGCGCGAAGTCCTCGGCGAGGACGGCCAAGTGGCCGTCCGCCCGGCCGAGGTGGGCGAGAACCCGGGCTTGGTGGTCCTCGGGCACCGGCCAGGCCAGCGGTTTGCTGCCCTCGGAGATCTCCAGCACGGTGCGGGAGTCGGCGGAGGCGACCAGGTTGTAGCTGGCGTGATCGGCCGCACGGCGCAGGTGCGCCGCGAGCAGGCCAGCGCGCACCGCGTCGTCCTCGTGCTCCAGAGTGCCCGGGATGTCGATGCCCAATGCCGCCAGCGCGGCGCGCAGTTGACCCTCGGTCGGGTTCAGGTTCGCGTACATGCCGCGATCATTCCGCAGCCCTGGCCGACGCAGACGCGCCGTCACCCCATCGGGTGACGTCCGTTCGGGACGATGTAGGGGCGCAGCAACACGGCCAGGCCCATGGTGGCGCCGAAGGCGGTCGGCCCGGCGAGGCCCAGCAGCACCAACCGGGCGGTGCCGGTGAGGAGGTTGTCGGCGATCAGCATGAGGCCGATGGCCAGGGCCACCCCGCCGGCGAGGAGCAGCGCGAGCCGGGCGCCGACCGGCAGCCAGGCCGGGCCCGGGACCTGGAGGACCTCACGGGCGTGGATCGCGTGCCCGGCGAAATCGCCGGTCGGCTCTCCGCACTGGCAGACCATGCGGTGGACGGCCTCACCGGCACGTGCCGAGGCAATGGGGTCAAGCTCCCGCACCGGTCCGTGGCGTCCGTCGTCCATCGGCGGCCTGCCCATCAGTTCCCCCCTCGGCTGGTCTGGCCCGCCATCGTATCGCTGACGCCCGGCCCCGGGCCGTGCCCGGCGAGGTGGCGGTCCACCTGGATCAGCACGCGATCGGTCCGCGGTAGTCCCAGCGCTCCAGGTCGTCTGGGCGCGGCTCGTAGTCCGCCCGCCGGCCCTCTGGGTCGCGGGACGATGAGGTAGGCGCCGCCGGAGATCCGATCCTCGCTCCAGCCCCCGACGTACAGCAGCAGACCGTCGAGGTGCCCGCCGCGCAGATTGCGGTAGGCGCGGGCGGGCTCGGGGCCCGAGTCGTCGTTCCAGTCCGAGCCGTAGACGCGACGCCCGAGGTGGTCGGTGGACGGGTGGTCCTCGGTCTCGGGGTCCAGCGGGATCACGACGTTGCTCCTTCGCTGCTGGCCCGGCGGCGGCACCCCGGGCTGGTTAGCTCTTCTTGGCGGCGCGGGCGCGCACGGCGCCGTAGGCGAGGATGAGCAGGGCGGAGCACTGCTCGACGGGGTCGCTCTCGGTGTCATCGAGGTAGGTGGTGGCGATGAGCGCTGCGGGGTGCGGGAGCGGTCCGCCGGGCATCGGTAGGAAGGTCCCCGGGTTGTCGCCGGGGTGCTGGCGGGCGAACTCGTGCAGGGCCTCGGCGGTGGCGCGGGGGTCGGGCCAGGCGCCGGGGGTCGGCGGCAGCTCCGGCAGGGTTCGGGCGGCCCACGCGGCCCCGAGTAGCGCGTCCCGGCGAGCCAGCGGGCTGGCGTCCGTCCACACGTCGTAGGCGGTCTCGCCGTCGTCGGGGCTGCGCCCGATGCGGGCGGCCTCGGCCCGATAGAAGTCGATCTTGCTGGCGAAGGGCTGGCCCTGGACGAGGTCCCGGGCGTCGCGTGCGGCGAAGGTGCTCAGCTCCGTGGCGCTGCGGGCCAGGTCGTGCAGGCGCATCATGTCCCTGGCTTGCTCGGCCATCACGTGGGGCATGAACTCCGCGGGGACGTCGCGGGCGACCGGGACGCCACCCACCAGGAAGGTGGCACGGGGGTTGTCATGGTTCACCAGGGGCTGCCCTTCTACGGGTTCTCGTCAGGCCGACTCCGGGCGGAAGGCCCTGCCGGCGGTCGGCAGGGGCACCGGCGTCGGCTCAGCGGCGGTCGCTCACAGGTCTCGGGGTCCACGACACGTCCGCGCCGGGGCCGGTTCGGGCGGCGGCACTGATCGGCCGCCGCTCCGACCGTCGATCCCTGTCGATCAGAACTCGTACTCGTCGTCCGGAGTGATGAGGCCGAGCTCGGGGTCATAGTTCAGCCCGCTGACGGCGGGGTACCCGTCCACCCAGGTGTAGCCGAGCCGCATGACCGTCTGCGGAGATGCCGGAATGAGGAAGTAGTCCGGCTTGTCCGGATGCTTGGCGAGTTCCTCGGCCATGGCGACGACGACGGAGTGACCGCAGTCCGCGATCCAGGTGTGCCAGGGGATCAGATCGGCAGGGAGGACACCCGGGTAGGGGCGGGGGGTGCCGTACGGGGCGGCCAGCCGGAGTGCCGCGTCGGCCTTGCCGTCGGCCGGGGACTTCACCTGGCCTTCGGCGTCTTCATCGGATGCCGGCCCGAGGGTGAGCTGGGTGGTGTCGGCCGTGCCGTCGCGGAGGGCCTCGAAGCGGGAGTCGGCGATCAGGACAAGGTCACTGGGGGCCTGTTGGTAGAACCGGTTGATCTCGGCCGTCGCGGCGTTGTTGTCCATGGGGTGTGCCTTCTGGCGCACGATGCCCTCGCGCAAAGCGGCGGAGAACTCGGCCGGGAGGCCGATCAGGCGCAGCGCCTGGGTGATGCCGGTGTCCGCGTCGACGAGGGCGAGGTAGAGCGGGACACCGCTCGTCGGCAGGTCGGCGGGCGCGAGCTGGGCCTGCCGGTGGTACTCCCAGGGGGCGTCCGACCAGGGGAGCCCGTGCTTGGGGTTGCTGTCGAAGGGGTCCGTGAACTTGTACAGGAGAAGCGTCACGTGGTCGCCGTTGACGACGGCGAACTCGGCGTTGCCCTTCGCGAACGCCTTGATCTCGTGCTTGGCCGGCTTGCTGACGGCCAAGACGAACTGAGCGCCCTGTGCCGTGAGGCGCAGCTCGGCGGTTCCGTCACGCCAGCGGGTGATGTGGGGACTGTAGGGCTGGCCGACGGCCAGCGTGTTCGGGAAGGGCGGCTGCGGGGAGGTGCTCAACGGGTATTCCTCTCGGCAGAGGCGCTGCTCGGATGCGGGCGGTCGGTGCGGCGCCTGGAGCGTGCCTCGTATGGCGGTAGGTCTGGAGCGAAGCGTACGGGCAAGGTGTGACACACAGTCATCGCGCTGGCGCCGGTGGTAGTGGTGGATCAGTGTCGGCGGCCCGGCCGGGGCCGGTGGGGCCACCAGGCGGCGAATTCGGCCGGGTGGTAGCGGGGTTGCGCGGCGCCGGGGTTGACCGGCTGGGGTGGTGGGGGGAGGAAGGGGTCTGTCCGGGGGGCTTTGGCTGCCTTGGACAGTGCACGGATCACGGTGGAGGGCTCGACGTGGTGGAGGCGGGCGAGCTCGCTTCGGGTGAGCGGCCAGTCCGGCCCTCGGTCGGCCTTGGCGGTGCTCGGGTCGGTCATCGTCCCCTCCCAGGGGCGGTAGGCCGGGCCGGCCGCTGTGGTGGGCGGCCCGGCCCGGGGGTTCTCAGGCGAACGAGAGCTGGAAGTCGTCGTCCTGGTTGCAGTGGTCGCACACGCGTCCGGCGATGCCGGAGGAGTCGTGGCGGGGGTGGCGGGCACCGGGCTGCTCGCAGTTGTCGCAGGGCGGGCCGGAGGGACGCTCCCGTCGGGGCTCGGGCTCCCATTGCAGCGTCCGGTAGTGCGTTTGGGCCTCCCGCTTGGTGCTGTACGACTGTTCCGTGCCCTCGTCGGGGTCGTAGTCCTCGCCGTTGAAGCCGCTGCCGGAGTAGGAGACGTGCACCGACCAGCGGGTGGTGCTGGTGCCGTCCTCCAGCAGGTCGGTGTGCTCCTCCAACGTCGCCCGGCGCCCTTGGCCGAGGCCCTTGTCGAACACCGGCTTCGTGGTCCGGGACACCGTTTTGAGGCCGGCCACGCGGTCCTGTTCGGCCCTCTCCGCGGCCAGCTTCTTCTCCAGGTTCTTCCTGCGGTTGTCGGCACGGCGCAGCTCGGCGGCCTGCTCCTTCTCCCTCGCGGCCTTCTCAGCGGCGCGGCGGGAAGCGGCAGCGGCCTGCTGCTCCTCGGGGGACGGAACGGGGGCGATCTCGCACAGCCGCTTCCGCGGGTAGCTGTAGCGGTCGGTGTGGTGGAGGACCGTCCAGTGGCCGGACCCGTCGCGCCGCAGGACCTGCTCGGCCTGGCCGACGACGACGGCCACCCCGCACAGCTCGCACACCTCGCCGCTGGCGGCGGGCTTCGCGGGGCACTTCTCGTGGTGCTCGATCTCCATGTCGTCTCCGTGGCCGACGAGGTGGCCGAAGCTGACCGGCAGGTGGGCCCCGCACCAGCGGCACGGCCCCGCGATGTGGTTCGGGCGCCGGACCGCGTGCACCACCTCGGGCCCGTCCTGCGGGATTTCCTCGGCGTCCAGCAGGGCCTGGAGCTTGCGGCGGGTGATGTCGCCGAAGGCGGAACGGGCTTGCTTGAAGTGCCGGGTCCAGACCGGTTCGTCCTGTCCGACGCGGTGGACTGTGACCGTGGCGTCTTTCTTGACGTAACTCTCGCCGTTGCTCCATGCCTCCGCCCACCCGGTGGTGGCCTTGTCGACCACGACGACCAGCGCGCCGACGGGCAGGGTGACGGTGTCACCGTGCTGGAGCCACTGGCCTTGGACCGCCTTGCCGCCGGGCTCTGCCAGATCGAGTGCGGTGATGGTCTTGCGCCAGCAACTGGCCGGGTGCAGACCGGACGGGACGGTCGGGACGGTGAACGTGGCCCGAGCCCGGCGCACCAGCAGGCACGGCCCTTCGGCGGTCGGACCTTCGGCGAGCAGGTTGGCGAGCGTACGGCGGGTCGCGGCTCCGAAGGCGCCGCTCTGGCTGCCGAAGGCCTTGTGGAGCACGGCGTCCGGCTCGCCGGCGCGCCAGACGGTCAGTGTCACGGGCTTGGGTCCGGCCTCGGGCGTCTTGTCCACCGTGACGATCAAGCGGCCGACCGGGAGGGAGACCTGGTCGCCGGGGCGCAGGTCTTCGCCGATCAGGCCGCGCAGGCCGCCGTGCTGCTCGTGCAGCGCGGTGAGGGTGCGCCGCCAGGATCCGTCCGGCTGGTGGCCGTCGGGTACCGGCGGGACGGTGAACTCCGTCCGGGGTTCCTGCTGGGGGTGACCGGCAGTGCTGATCATGAGGGTTGCTCTCCAACTGGTATGCGGCAGCGCCCGGTTGGCACCGCCTGTGCCTCGACGTGACCAGGATCTCACTGCGCACTGTTATTTGCAACTTTCATTTGCAAATAACAGCCCTTGAAAACCGGCCCGGGGAGAGCTGTCGAGGCACATCCACCGGGCCGGCCACCGCATCCTCCCATGCCGCCGGGAAGGCCTCCCAGCCAGGCGGGACGGATCATCTCGTCCGGCTGGGGGTGGTGGCCGTCTCCGGGGCCATCCTCGCGACTTCATGCTCAGGTGCGCCTCAAGAGGCTGTGGACGACGGTGGGCCGCGCGCTCGCCGGCCGGGCCGGCCAGGCTGCGTGAGCTGGCCCGCCTGAACCTGCCGAGGTACGTCGAGCCGGGGTCCGAGTCCTGGGTCGAGGGTTCGTGCGAGGCGGCACGGCACCGGCCCTACGTGCCGCGCACCGGTAGCGGCTACGCCCAGGCCCGGGCCGCCGATGACTGGCGCGCCGTCTACCGGTGGGCGACCGGGCCGGCCTGGGAGCCGCCGGTGTACGGGCTGTGCGCCGACGACTGACCAAAGGCCGGCACCCCGGTCTCCGCGCACCCGCGGCTGCGGCTCGTCCTGGACGACGGCGCGAGATCTGATCACCTGCCGTGTTCCATCCACCTCGGACCGTTGTCAGTGGTGGGCACTATCGTGCTGCTCCGCACCTGTGGAGTTCGTTCGGAAGGAAATCCCGTGAGTCATCCCCTTGAGCAGGCCCGGGCCCGGATCACCGCCGACGCGCCGTACACGGTGCGGGACCTCGCCGAGCTCCTGGGCGTCTCGGTGCAGTCGATCCGCGCGCTCGACCACGCCGGCTACCTGCCCGGCGCCGTATGGTCGTCGATCCCCGGCCGGGGCGGTGGCCGCTACACCTGGGCCGGCGAGCAGCTGCTCGCCTGCCTCGACATGGACCTCGACGACCTGCCGCCGCTCGACCACGACCGGTACGACCCGTCCACGCTGTGGCGGCTCGGCTGCGCCTGCGCCGACTGCACGGCGTGGCACGCGAAGAGCACGAGGGCGTACCGGCAGCGGGCCCGCGAGCAGCGGTTCCCCCCGGAGAAGCGCGAGGAGCTCCTCGCCCTGGTGCGAACCGGCACCCCCGTGAAGGTCGCAGCACCGCAGGTGGGCATGACGCACCATCAGGTGTACGCGCTCGCCCGTACCAACGCCGAGTTCGGCCGGTGCCTCGACACGGCGGGCGAGGCGCTGTGCGTCTCCGCGGCCGACTCCCGGTGCGGCACCCACGCCGGATACCGGCACCTCACCTGCCGGGGCACGGCCTGCCGCAAGGCCCACGCACCCGAGACCCGTCCCGCTCCCACCTCTCAGTGACCACCCGCCGCCCGTCTCCTGACGGGCGGCCACCACCTCGCGCCGCCATCGGCGGCGGCCGACCTCACCGGGGGTTCCATGTCCACCATCCCTCTGCACGAGATCGAGGTCCCCCCGACGGAGGAGGGGGCGGTCAAGCCGTGGCGCAAGCTGCTCCGCGCGCTCGACGAGAGCAGGCGCGGCGGGTACGTGTGCGTCGGCCCGTGGCTGGAGGCCGGGGCGGTGTACCGCCTGCCGGCCGGGGCGCTGATCGTCGGCGTCGACCGCACCTCGGAGACCGCCCGGCGGGTCCGGCTCTGGCGGGTCAACACCAGGGGCGCGCTGACCGTCATGCGCGACAGCACCCTCAAGTCGTTCAGCGCGGAGTTCGGCGACGGCGTCCGCAACACCCTGCGGACCGCACTGGACCGGTACCCGCCGAGCGTCCACGCCCCGCAGCTCGTGCGCGCCGCCGCGCCCCAGGCCCCGAAGCCGAACGGGCGCGCCGACCGCTGCGCGCTGTGCGGCAAGTCGGTCGCGGCGGGCGCCGGCCTGCTCGTCGGCACGCCCGGGCACCGCTCGGTGCAGCACCGGCCGGGCGAGTGCCCGCCGCTGCGCAACGAGCGCGGACAGGCGTGCTCGAAGTGCGGGGGCTGGGTCGAGCCGGGCACCGGCATCCTCAGCAGCCCGCACGAGGGGATGTGGAACGTCCGGCACGACGGGGACTGCCCGCCGGAGGGTGAGCGGGCCGCCCCTCCCCCGCCGCCGCGCCGGCGCAACGAGCGGGCGGACCGGTGCGTACGCTGCGGCCGGGACGTCGCCGAGTTCGAAGGCTGGCTCATCCCGCCGGCGGCCGTCGGCGGGTTCTGGTCGGTCGAGCACGACGGCGACTGCCCGCCGCCGGCGGCGGGCCAGTACGACGGGCCGACGTGGCGCATCACCGCAGGCGTGCCCGGCCGGTTCAAGCCCGTCCCCGGCCCGCACTGGACGATCGGTCAGATCGCCCGGTTCAAGGTCGCCGAGTGGGAGCAGCCGGTACCCGCGGACGCGCCCGGCCTGGTCCGCGTCCACGGCATGCCGTCGCTTCTCGGCGTCGTCGTCTCGGAGGACCGGCCGCAGTACATCCGTGACGAGGACGGCGACTCACCCACGGACGAGCTGATCGGCGAATCGGGCTGGTTCTTCTGCGGCCGGGTGCGCCCGGCCACCGCGGAGGAGGCCGCGCCGCTGCTCGCCCAGGAGGCCGAGGCCGCCGTCGACCGCGGGCTCCGTGCGCGCGTCGGCCGGCTGCTGTCGTGGCGCTACCCGCGCGAGGGCGCCCGCTACCTGCCGGCCGAGGACCTCGACCAGGAACTCGCCGGCGTCGAGCTCGTCGAGCTGCGCACCCGTCCGGCCGCGGAGTGCACGGCCTTCGGCCGGGGTCTCTACCCCGATCAGGTGTGGATCGCCGAGGGCCGTGACTGGGTGCTGACCACCACCCACAACGGCATGGATGGCGACGACTGGTCGCTGATCAACTGGCGCCGGCACATCGCGTTGCTGCACCCGATGACCGCCGACCTGCGCCGCCTGGTGGACGACCTGACGGCCCGGTACGGCGCCGACGGCTCCGCCTGACCACCTGTTCACCGGTGAGGCCGGGCTGCCCGCCCGGGGCCGCTCGGCCTCACCGGCCCCGGCACCTTCCGATCGAGAGGCTCCGACGATGGGTTCGCAACCGCCGTTGATCATCGACCATTGGTTCCGCGAGGGACCGGTCCAACCGGACGGCTCCGACGGCTACTGGATCTGCGGGTGGCCGGGGTGCGGGCAGCACCGCGCCGACCACGCCCAGGCCGAGGGGCAATGGCTCCTCCCCCCGCACCGCTTCGCGTCCCAGCGCATCGCGCCGTCCCGCTGCCGCCACCGCGGGTGCGGCTACCACCGGCGGCACACGCGCCACGTGCCGTGGCGGTGGGACCAGTGGGCGGCGGCGCCCCGACCGCGGGGCCAAGACGCCGGGGAGCACGTCGGGTTCGACTGAGTCCGTTCGGGCCGCAGGAGCCCAGCCGCTCTGACGGGTCGGCGGTGAAGGACAGGGGGTCGCCACAGCGGTGGTGACCCCCTGTCGCGTTTCGGCGTCGTCCGTTCTGTCATGCCCTGTAACCTGCACGAGCACCCACTACTCCCCCGCGTCGAGTCGATCGCGACAGCCCCCCGTGGCTGAGACCGGAATCGATACCTGGCCATGCCGAGCTCTTGACTACGGTGCGCTACCGGTCGAGGCGCTCGCAGCGTCACGGCCGGGGCCCTTACCACGGGCCTCCGCGAGGCAGCGACAGATCATGAATGTTCGGCGCGATGCGAAACGGTGGGCGGGTCGCGGCCGAGGCCGGCGGGCAGCTCGCGCCCGAGCTGGTGGCCGCGGTGGTCGAGGACGTCGTCGCGCAGGTGCGGGCCAGGCGCGACGTCGTCGAGGAGGGCCGCGGCACGATCCAGGTCCCGTCCGGGGCGCCCAAGGCGCCGAGGACGTACGGCACGGCCGGCACCCTCACCTCGTGCTCCCTCTCGACCGCGTGGCACCTGCCGCTGCGGCTTGGTAGGCGGCGGCCTCGTGCTGCGTTGCGGGCCTGACGTGGGCGCTTAAGTACCAGCCTGTCCACTCGTCGTCCAGGCCTCTGTCATCGCTGGCCTCCTCCCAGGCTGGTAGGTCGACGGAGGCCACGGTCGCAATGATGCTGACGACTGAGGGGGAGAGCCTGCGGTACCCGGGCGCGTCCGTCGGAACGGCCGGCTCTGTGGGGGGTGGGCGGAGGATGGCCGTCAGGTCGATCTGGAAGTCGGCGGGCAGGTCCGGGGCGAGAGGGGCGGCGGTCGGGGGCGCGGGCTCCGGCGCCTGGTCTCGGACCCGCACCCGCAGGATGTCCCCCGGCTGCCAGCGCTCGACCGGCGGCTCGTCCTCGTCGCCGGGTTCGAGGGCGCTGATCTCCCACGTCGGACCGTCGTAGGCGGGCTCCGGAGTGCCGGGGGGCAGGCGGCCGATGGTCGGTCCTCCCTCGGGACGCGGCGGGAGGTAGCCCGGGAGGAGCTCGGGCAGGTCGCGGGGGCGGACCGTGATCATGGTGTCGAGACCTGGTTGTTCCGGATCGAGCGTCCAGGCGTACCACCCCTGGTCGTCGGTGCCGACGGTGGCGAGGGTCTGCGCGATGTCGAGCCGGTACCCCTGCGGATCCCGGGGCCGCCGTCCGGTGGTGACGTCCCGCAGGACGATCGCGGTACGGCGGCGCAGCTCGGCGCGGAGTTCGGCCAGGCGTCGTCGGCGCCTGGCCGTGAGTTCGGCGGCCGCCGCCGGGACCCGGTCGGCGGCGGCGACGACCTGCCAGTAGGGGACGTTCGTGGCTCCGCAGTGGTGCCGGAGCTCCGGGACCTCGACGGCGGTGAGCGTGCCGGGGGTCAGACGGACGGGCGGCTCCGTCACCACGAGGGGGATCTCGTAGCCGCATCCGTGGCAGAACACGGTCAGGCGGTCGGTCCACAACGCCCATTTGGCCGCGGGGCCGGTGGGGGTGGCGACGGTGACGGCCGAACAGTGGGTCCCGGCCGGGAGCGGGGAGAGCGGAGCGGGCACCTGGACTCCTCGGTGTCGGGGGGTTGCCGTGAGGGTGGGGCCGGATGTGTCCGGCCCCACCCTCGGGCTTGAGGCCGGCGTCAGTGGCCGGCGCGTTCCTTCTTCCTGCGGAGGGACTCGACGTAGGTGCGGATGATGTTCTGGGTCGAGCACCCGGCGTAGGGCACCACATGGCCACCCGTGCCGACCGAGTCGGGGCAGCCGTGGGGCGTCTCGGGGTGCGCTTGGGCGACGGTGACGAGGTCCTCTCGGGGCAGTGCCTGGATGTGCCTGGGCAACAGCGTGAAGGACTCGAAGGCGCCGGCGACGGTGCCGCAGGACCAGCCGCAGGAGCAGACCGCGCCCCGGACGGTGTCGACCCGGGGCCAGGGGGCGCCTTCGGTGTACTGGACGGGCACGTAGACCTGGGCGGAGGTGTGGGGGAGGCCGGTGTCCAGGGCGGGCATCGCATCCAGCGCCCTCAGCACGCGGGGCAGGTCGACGCCGGCGGCCAGGGAGACCGGCCCCATCTCCCTCAGCTCGATCCACCAGGGCGCGCCCGTCCGTCCGAGCAGGATGTCCGTCAGTTCCTCGGCGACGCGGGGGCGGCCGGGGAAGTGGGCGGCCTGGAAGGGGCCGACCAGTTCCCGAAGCGTCGCCAGGACGCCGCTGCGGATGGTGGTTGCCCAGTCGGCCTGTTTGTAGCTGCCGGTCAGGGCGGGCCAGCCGTTCTTGTCAGCCTCGGCAGCGGCCTCGGCGTTGCGCCGGTCATGGTCGTCGTCGTACGCCACGGTGTGCTCCCTGGGTGCGTGACCGGTCCCGGGCACGGGCGTGCCGGGGCGGGGCGGGCCGGAGGATGGTCCGGCGTCCCCGGTGCTCCGGGGATCACGCGCTGCGGTGGGAGCTGCGCGGCCCTGCAAGGCAGGGAAGGGGCGGCGGCGTGTGCGCCGCGTGGGTGCTGGGCCGGTGTCGGTGGCCGTCACCGGGCCCAGCGTACGGTCAGCCGCTGACAGGCAGCCGGTCAGCGGGCCGTGGACCACGGCTACTGGGCGGTCCTGGCCTTCTGGCTGGGGGTGGTGAGGGCGGCCTCCAGGTCCATTTCCTCGTTGCGCATGCGCTGGCGCAAGGTGGCCAGGGCGACGAGGCACCTGCCGTCGTCGGCCCACTCGGGCAGGGTCTTGCTCTCGCCCCAGGCGGTGTAGGCCCGGCCGCGGGCGGCGGCTGGTCTCGCCGGGGCCGGCCGTGCGCCGGTGGCGGCGGCGAACTCGGCCGCGTACTTGAGCACACAGGCCTTGCCGGCCAGCCGTCGAAGCTCCTGCTCAGCGATGATCCCGGCCTTGATCCCGGTGTTGCGGGATGTCGGGGGCAGGGCGTCCATGCACCGGCGGAGGTCGTGCGTCAGCAGGTGGCTGCGCCAGGACTCGTAGAGGCCGGGGTCGGGTTCGCTGTCGACTGCGTCGACCAGCCGCCGCCACGCTGCATCGTCCGGGTTGACGTTGAGGTTCTCCTTCGCGAGGTGGTCCGGCAGGCCCGCGGCGTGCACGCCGTGGCGCATGGCGCGCACGGTCATCTCGGGCATGCCGGCCGCCCACGCGAGCAGGTCCCGCCGCCTCGCGTCCTCACCCTGCCAGAGCCGGGCACGGCCGATCGCCACGGAGGCCGCCGGAACACAGGCCACCGTCGTGCGGTGCTCGTTGCCGTGCGTCAGGTCGGAGACGGCCAGGCGCAGCGGTGTGTCGCCTGGGATGTCGCCGCGTTCGCAGGCGGCGCGCAGGTGTTGCAGGACGGCGGGGCCGTGGTGGGAGGACATGAGCAGGACCCCGGTCCAGGGCGGGATCGTGCCGTGCTGGTCGGTGGCCAGCGCTGGGGCTGTGATGCCGAGGCTTTTCGTCGTGCGCCAGGCGGTGAGCGGGTCCAGGGCCCGCTGTGTGGTCCAGCGTTCGGCGGCCTTGCCCTCCAGCCGGGTGCCGTCGTGCCAGGCGACGGCGGTGACGTCGCCGTTGTCGTCGGCGTGCAGGCGCATGCTGCGCGCGGGCCAGGTCCACAGGTCCATGCGGCCGAGCGCTGCCCGGGCCTCGCCGGTGGCCGGCGGTTGTGTGGCCTGTTCCCAGACCGGCCGGTCCCCCGGAGTGCGCGGCTGCGGGGGCAGGTTGAGCAGCAGCAGGTCTTTGAGGTTCAGGTTGCCGTCGACGCTGACGTGGACGCTGTCCGCGGCCGGGGGGACCTGGGCGCCGTACGTCCGTCCGCCTCCGGCCGCCGCCTTGATGCTGGACACGTCGTAGCCGAGCAGGACCAGCAGGCGGCGGGCGGCAAGGGGAGCCGGCAGCGGCGGCGTGCCGGGGCCGGTCGTGTCCCGGCCGAAGAAGTTCCGTCCGGTCTCGCTCATCAGGTAGGAGGGGTGCAGGACCTCGGGGCCGCGCGGGTACTCCGTCAGGTGGGGGTTCTGGAAGGCGGGGTGCTTCGGGTCGAACAGGTCGAGGCGGTGGTGCCACTGGTCGAGGTAGGCGTCGATGCGGGTGGTGTCGAGGGTCTCGGCCCGCCGGGCGTGCTGCCACTGGGCGGTGTCGGCCGGCCCGGCGGCGGCGTCGTAGGCGGCCAGCAGCACCCTTAGCAGCACCGCGAGTTCCTGGCCGGGGACCAACGCGAGATGCAGGCGGTGGGCCCGCACCAAGGCCTCGCGTAGTCCCACTTCGCGGTGGGTACCGGTGTCGAGGTCGCGGACGGGCAGCCATCCGCTCTCGGAGAGGTTGAACGACGGTGTCACGGCTCTCCTCTGGGAGGAACGGGCGGGCCTCGCGGCCCGCCCGAGGGGCAGATGGTGGCGGGTGGTCAGTTCTTCCAGGCGTTCCCGTTGCGGATCTCCTGCACGGTGTCCCGGACGACGCCGAGGCGGTGGGCGACCTGGATCCAGGTGAGGTCCCGGCCGCGGCCGTAGAGCCCTTCCAAGTCGGCCCGCCGGATCGCGTCCCCGAGGAGGGCCTCGCAGTCGGCGAGCGCTGCGACCGTGTCCTGGAGTACCCGACGCTGCATGGCCTGGTACTGGATCGCCGTCTGGGTGTCGTCCGCTTCGGTGGGCACGGGCGTCCGAGCGGCGTACTGGGCGAGGGTCTCGGCCGCCCTCGTGGCGGCTTCGCTCCGGCCGTCGACGGTCAGCAGCACCGACTCCCGGTCGCCGAGGACAGCCACGACGGCGTACGTGTGGCTCTGCTCTGCGACCGGTGCCGCGCGGACGAAGGCCGTCCCGTCGAAGGCCGTCCAGTCGTAGGCGATGTCCTCGGCCCCCTTGTAATAGGCGCCGATGCCGCGGGTCAGCTCCGTCCGGGCCTCGTCCTCGTCCTCGTGCAGCGAGAAGGCGAGGTAGTCGCCGTTGACGCTGTCGTTGGTCGCGACGACCCACCAGGTGCCGACCCGGGCCATGGCCACGCCCTGGTGGTCGTTGGGGAACCAGGTGTCGTCTTCCGCAGCGTCGAACTGCTCGCAGAAGCCGTCCGGGCCGGCCAGTCCGTCCCCTGAGCTGAGGGCCAGGTAAACCCGGGCCCGGACCACGTAGCGGGCGAGCGGCGCCCGCGGGTCGGCAGGCAGCGCCTCGTCCAGCAGGCCGGCGGCCAGCTCCAGGGCCTCTTCGACGGCCTTCTCCCGCGACGTGTGGGTGGTCCACGACACCGTGCCGTCGATCCGTGAGACGCAGTACGCGCCATCGCCGTACTCCTCGTACCCGACCGTGGCGATGAGGACGTCGGCGGTGTCCCACAGGAAGTCGCTCCCGCCCTTCTCGAAGGGGTCGGCGCAGTCCCGGACGAGTTGGGTGAGGTCCCTGTCGAACAGGGCGTCGGCCTCGGCCTCGCTGTCGCAGAGGATTGCCTCCTCGCCGAAGTGCCAGATCCAGCCGCCCTCCACCCTGGCGACCACCAGGTCCGAGGGGTAGCCGTTGGCCATGGTCCCGATGTCGATGTGCCGCAGCGCCCCGGCGGCCGGGTCGGACGTGTCGAAGCCGAGGCCCGAGGCCTCGGCCGTGGTCAGTGCGCGCGTCGCCATCAGAGACTCCCGAATTCGAATGACGGACCTTCCGTCATTCATGACGCTAGCACCCGGCGAAGAGCGAGACAACCACCCAATGACGGATCATCCGTCATTCACTCGAACGGGCGTGAGCCCGGAGTGGAGCCATACCGCCGGACCCGCCTCGCGGGCCCTCCGGGGCGCCGCTATGGGAAGTCGGACGGCAGCGTTGCAGGCGAACAGGCGGGGCGGGTCGGTATTCGCACACGTGTACGAGATGATGTGGGTATGCACTGCCGCCCCTCCCCGTTCGATGCCACCGGCCCTCGCACGTGGCGCGGCGTCCGCCGGGTCAACGAGAACGACCTCGCCGCCGCTGTCGGCGAGCTCGTGCCGGACCTGGTCGCCGTGTGGGTGCTCTACGCCGGCATCTGGCACCCTGCGGTGGTGACCGGCTGGCGCCTGCTGCGCCGCCCCGGCCAGTGGGCGGCGCGCGTGCAGTGGGCCCCGGCCGAGGCGGCGTGGGTCCACTACAAGGGCGGGGCCCTGAAACCGGTGCTGCCGCAGCGCGACAACCCGGCCGATCGCGTCACCGAGGACAGCCGGTGACCGCCCCCGTTCCCCTGCCCGGGCGACCGGGGCTCGCCGAGCTCCTCGCGGAGACCAGCCCGGCCGCGCGCCGAGCGAGGGTCGAGGCGCAGACCCGCCCGGTGCTGCCCGCGCTCGCCGCCGTGCTGCCGGACGGCCGGCTCCCCCGCGGCGAGACGGTCGAGGTCCTCGGCAGCGCGAGCCTTCTGCTGGCGCTGGCAGCGGGGCCGGCCTCGGCGACGGCGGTGACCTGGTCGGCGGTTGTGGGGCTGCCCGACCTCGGCCTCGCCGGCATGCGGGGGTACGGGATGCCGTGGGAGCGCACGCTCCTGGTGGACGACCTCCCCGGGGAGCAGTGGGCCGAGGTGGTGTCGATTCTGGCCGGGGCCTGCGATCTGATCCTGACCGAACCGCCGGCCACCCTGCCGGGCCGGCAGGTCGAACGGATCGCCGCCCGGCTGCGCACGACCGGGACCACGATGCTGACCTCCGCCCGGTGGCGGGGGGCCGCGCTGAGCCTGAGCGTCTCAGATCCGGTCTGGGCCGGCGTTGGCCAGGGATGGGGACAGCTGTCCAGCCGCGAGATCTCAGTTCATTGCACGGGGCGTGGGCGCGCGGCGCGGGGACGCAGCGCCCGGCTGCTGCTGCCGGACGAGTGCGGCGGCGTGAGCGCAGTGGAGTCGGCGGCCCGGATCGAGCCGGTGCCGCGGATCGGGCTGGCGTCGGCGTAGTGCGCCCGGTGGCGGCGGGCGGCCCCGTCGCGGCCGGGGGTGCGCGACGATGGAAGGGTGCCCACGCGACGCAAGGCGCCGGACCCGGTCGCCGTTCGCCCGCCGGTGCCGCTGATGCAGCCCCGGTTGGTGCCGGTGCTGCCCGCCGAGGACGGTATGCCCGGCGGAGTCGTGTACGAGATCAAGGTCGACGGCATCCGGTGCTGCATGGTGCGCACCGAGGCCGGGGTCGAGCTGTGGTCGCGGCGCGGACGGCCGTTGCACGGGCGCTTCCCCGAGGTGCTGCCGGCGCTGGCGGAGCTGCTCGCGCCGGGCGTCGTCCTCGACGGCGAGCTGTGCGCGTACCGGGGCGGACGGCTCGCGTTCACGGAGCTGCTGCGCTCGGCGGGGGCGCGGGCGGCGGACCGGGTCGCGGTGAGCTACGTCGTATGGGACGTCCTGGCGGTGCCGGGCCGGGACGTGCGCGGCCTGCCGCTGGTCGAGCGTCACGGGCTGCTGGCCGAGGTGCTCACCGGCGCCCGGCCGCCGGTCGAGCGGGTCATGGCGACCAGGAGCCGGGATACGGCGCTCGGCTGGTACCGGGATCTGCACGGTTCCGGGGTCGAGGGTCTGGTGTGCAAGGCGGCCGCGTCGCCGTACCGGCCGGAGTCGTCTTCGTGGGTGAAGGTCCGGCACGCGGAGACGGCCGACGTCGAGCTCGCCGGGGTCGTCGGTGCCCCGGACCGTCCCGAGGTGGTGCTCGCCCGGCTTCCGGACGGGCGTCAGGTGACCACGTCGCCGCGCCTGACCGCCGTGCAGGCCCGCCAGGTGGCGCAGGCGGTGCGAGGGCGGCTGCGTCCCGACTCCGAGCGGGCCGGGGTGCACTGGGTGGCGGGGCCGCGGCCGGCGGCCGAGGTGCTGCTCGGCTCCGGCCGTCACGGGCGGGTGCGGTTCGTCAGGATGCGGCCGCCCGAGTAGCACGCGCTGCTACCGCCGCCGCGCGGTGGGCTTGGGCGCCATCCCGGCGGCGGCGCCGGTGGTGGACACGGTGGCGGTGGGCACGGCGCGCAGCGGGGTGACGCTGGCGGCCGGCTGCGGGCGGGCGGCGGCGAGGTACTGCGGGAGGACGGCGGCCAGACCTTCGGCGATCTCTCGGATCGTGGGGTCCTCGGCGGGGCGGGCGAGGAGGGCGCGGGCGAGGAGGAGTGCGGACTCGACGGCGGCCGCGGGGGTGCGGATCAGGCGCAGCGCGGCGATGGCGTCGAGGGCCTGCTCGGCGTCGTGGGCCGGGGTGGCGGGTTCGGGTGCTGGCCGGGGCAGCCACGCCGGGGCGCGTTGCGGGCGGGCGGCGGGGGAGTCGGGGCCGAGGCCGAGGGCGCGGCGTGGAGTTCGGGTCACGTCGGGCTCAACGAGCGGGGGAGGGTTGCGTGATGCCTCCCGGGGCGGTGGGCGCGCCTTGGAGGCTTGCGGCTGGGCCCGTAGGTTTGGGGCCATGTCTCGCACCTGTGTCTTCTGCGGCGGCGGCCCGGTTACCGCGGAGCACGTCCTACCTCGGTGGCTCAAGGCGGCCTTTGACCCTGGGGACTTGAAGCACGGCGTGGCCGTGCGGGCGTCGGAGGCCGGCGCGCTCACGCACAGGCAGAGGCTTCTGACTGGCACCGTCAAGGCTCCGTGCGGGCCGTGCAACAACGGTTGGATGAGCGCGCTGGAGACGAGCGTTCAGGACCTTCTGCCCGCGATGATCAAAGGCGAGAACGTGGTGCTTGACGCGTCCGCACGCGGTGCTCTGGCGGCGTGGTCGCTCAAGACCATCCTCATGTCCGCCGCCGCCTACAGCTCCCAGGCGATAGTCCCGCCCGGCGACTTCACGGACTTCTACGAGCAGCGCAGGCCCACCCGCCACATGGTTGCCCGCTTGGGGATGGCGGCTCCGCCGGAGCATGGTCCGGTCGCCTTGATGGCGGAGTTCCTGTGCCCGGCGTTCGCGATGCCGGGCGGCCACGCGTACATTGCCACGCTTCGCGTCGGCTACCTGGTCATGCAGGTTCTCAGGGTCGGCCCTCTCGACGAGGGGAGGGTGCTGGTGCCGTTCCCGGCGAACACGTCCACCGTCCCGCTCTGGCCGGTGCCGGAAGACGCCGGGTCGTGGCCGCCACCGCAACCCATCCCCATGCAGGACTGGGAGGGCTTCACCCACCCCGACAACTTGGAGGCCGCCTCCATGCCGACCGCCGGGCAGTGACCGCAGGTTGCCTGTGACGGCTGTGCGCGCCCCCGTGTCGGCGGCGGCCGGGATGATCTGGGGATGGACGACGAACTCCTCAACCCCGGGCCGGGGGAATCCGAGCAGGCTCGGGGATCGGTACGGGCGGCGCTGCGGCTCGCTGGCGCCCGGGTGCGCACCGTGGACGAGCACATGTTCCGGATCGACGACGGGGGCGGTCTGCCGTCGTCGTTCCGGGTGCAGTTGTTCACCGGCGAGGGGCTGCGGCCGGTCGCGGTGGCCACCCAGACCATGCACGAGGGCCCGGGGTTGACCAACGGGGCGGAGCGGTACGCCGAGGCGGTGTGGGAGCGGCTGTGCCCGGGCGAGGAGCTCCCGCCGTTGTGGGTACAGCGGCAGCTGTTCGACGGGAGGTTCGGGATGCCCGAGGAGTTCGAGCTCGTGACGTTCCGGGAGGCCGGTCCGTACCGGCTGCGCGGCCCGCAGTGGCGGTCGATCACCTCCGGGCAGATGGCCGAGCTCGTCGGCGGGCCGGTGGCCGAGGACCGGGGCGAGGGCTACGTCCCGCGTGAGCTGCCGCCGGAGCCCGAGAAGCGGTTCGAGGTGATGGAGGTGTCCCGGCTCGGCACGCCGCGGCCGTTTCGTACGCCCGAGTGCATGCCGGCGGGCGCTTCCCGGCGGGTTCCCTGGTGGCGGCGCCTGGTGCCGGTGCGCGCGGGTCGAACCTGCTGCTGGTACCACCGGGGCGACTGGCACGCCGTCAACGCGCTGGCGATCGCGATCCTCGCCGAGGGCACCGAGGCCGGCGTCGAGGCCAAGGACATGGTCCGCGTCGCCGACAAGCGCGCCCGGGCGGCCGGGGCGGACAACTGGCAGCGCGAGGTGCTGCGATCGCTGTTCTCCCTCGGCCTGGCGATCATGCCGGACGATGACGGCACCTACGTCAACGGCCAGCACCGGGCGCGGGCCATGATGGACGCGGGCGTACGCCGAACGGTCGTCCTGCGCGACGTGTGGCCGGAGGACGCCTGACGGCCGGGCGAGGACGTTTACGCCTGACCGCGGGACCGCCGCACGTGGCTTCGGGCCCAGTTCCACAGCCGCCGCACGTGGCCGCAGGCCCACTTCCACAGCCGCCGCAGCGGCCCGGGCCTGTTCGTGGTCTCTAGCACGTCGGCCACGGCGGCTTCCACGTCGTCCATACAACGGCCCCTGAGGTAGTCCTGCCAGTCAACGGACGGACTGCCGGACGCAGCGTTCATCTCATCGTTCACCCGGGCCAGCGCCGCGCCCGTCTCGTCCTGCGCGAGTTCTCGCATCAGCAGGAGGTGGTGTTCGGGCAGTACCGCCAGGCGCAGGGCCAGGTCCCTGCTCTTGAGGAACGCCTCGGGTACCGGGCCCATGGCGATCGAGATGGCCATCAGCTCCCCGAGGTAGAAGTCGGCCCGCCTCTCGGCGACAAGATCCCTCCGCGAGGTCACCAGCTGCCGCATCGCCAGGACAATCGCGGCGAGTGCTATCAGGTCTCCGAGACCTATCTCGTTCTTCCAAATCACGGGCGAACCCTAGCGAAGCAGCACGGGCCCGTTGAATCCTCAGGGTGGTTCGGCCGGGGCCGTCCTGTCGGACGGTGGCGTACCGGGTGCCGGGCCCGGGTGCGCCTGGCAGCCTGGGAAGGTGACGACTTCTCGGGGTTCGTCCCTGCTTCTCGCACGCGCCCGGGCCTGGGGTGGTGATCCAAGGCGGGCCGGACGTCGGCTGCTGGCGTGGCTGCTCCTGGCGGTGCCGGTCGGGGTGCTGGCGGGGAGGTCGGCGCGGGAGGTGTCGCGGCTGATCGGTCAGGCCGCCGTCCTGGACCTGCCGTGGCCGCTGGCGCTGTTCCCGGGCCTGCTGCTGTTGCTGATGGCGCTGAGCGCCCGGGGAGTGCACGAGACGTGGCGTCCGCCGGTGGGCGAGGTGCTGTGGTTCGTGACGGTGGCCGGGCTCATCTCGCTGTCCGCTCTGGCGTGAGGGGCGACGGCTCCGGGGCCGCGAGGAGCGCGGGCGGGCGCAGCAGGACCGGCGAGCCGGGGTGGACGGGGTGGAAGCCGCCGCGGAGGTAGAGGCGGTGGAGTCGGTCGTTGGCGGCGACGGCCGCAAGCCCGAGGCCCTGCTCGTCGGCCCATGCGAGGGTCTGGCGGACCAGGTCGCGTGTCGCTTGTCCGTCCCGGCCGCCGGCCAGGCCGCCGACTGCGCCCCACGGTGCGGTACGGCGCAGGGGCGTGATGACGCGGTGGAGTTCGGCGCCGCGTCGGGCCGAGTCGACGAGGTGCACGAGCTGCCAGACGAGCGCGGCGAGTTCCACGGCGAGGACGGCGGGCCCGGCGATGCGGGCCGCGAGGGGTCCGGCGAGGGCCTCGGCGGCGCAGGCCGCCGCGATGCCGGGCGGGACCATCAGGGCGAGCATGCCGGCGACGGCGGCGGGCAGGAGCACGAGCACGCCGAAGAGGTGCCAACGCAGCGGGCGGGGCTGCTGCACGACCAGGGTTGACGGCCCGACGGCGAGCACGCTGCCGGCGGTGTGCTGGACAACGATGTTGAACAGCCACACGGGGGCGATAACGGTGCGCAGCGGGCCGGGTGGGAGGCGCGGTGGTGCGCGCGACGGGGTGAGGCTGCCCAGCACTGAGCAGTGGGCATGTGGCCTCGGTCACCTCACCCGAAACGCAAAAGGCGGTCCCAACCGTTGGAACGGCTGGAACCGCCTTGTCTCATGCTGGCCGGTGGCAGCGGGCGTTCGTCAGTCCTGCGCGGCGGAGGCACGGCGGAGCGTGATCGCCTCGCCCGTGCGGTAGCTGTCGCCGAAGGCGCCGGGGTCGTGTCGGCGTACGTCCAGGATGTAGCCGCGACAGGTCGAGGCGTCGTGGCCTCGGACCACCCAGCCACCGGACTGGGTCGCGCACCAGTCGCAACGCGGTTCCGTCCTCGCCCGCCGCCGTGCCGCAGCGGCTACTACAGCAAGGGTGGTGAGGCTGCCGAGCACGGCAACCAGCAGAATTCCGGTCATCGTGTTTCCCTTCGATCGGGCTGGGGCGCCGATGGACGGTGATGCGCTGGGGAGCGGGGCGGATCTCCCCGCCCGCGCTCGCTCGTTGAGCATGGCCACCGACTGTTCAGAGGCGAGAGGGCAGGTATTCAGAGTGCCGCAGGGCGCCCGCTGGCCTTGCTGCGGAGGCGGGTGACGGCCTGCTCGCTGGTCCGGGCCCGCCGGGCGATCGAACTGTCGGTATGGCCGCAGGCGATGGCGCGGCCGATGAGCTCCACCTGCTCGGCCTCCAGGCCCTCGACGTCGGCGCCGGTCGCCGCTTCGGCCTTCATCTCCGCGATGTCGGCGCCGGTCACTGCCAGGCGGTTCCAGTCCTGTTCGCGCAGAGCGGTCCGGTGGGCATGAGCGGCTTCCAGCGCGTCCAGGAGGCGGACGCCGGCCTCCCCGGCGTGGGCGGTCTCGCGCGCGGCCCAGGACGTGAGCCCGGCGTTGGTGGTCATCGAGGTGATGCGGCCGAAGGCGAGGGCTTGGTGCTCGGCGTCCCAGTCCGCGCACACCATGACGGGGCGCGGGTCGCCCCCGAGCAGGATCGTCCGGTACCAGGACCGCACGCCCAGGACCTCTAGGTAGACGTACGTCCCGTCGTCGGCCGGGCAGCCGTAGACCTTCTTGATCTCCGGGTGCCAGTGCTCGTTGTGGCCCAGGAAGCGCGTGATGGCCTCGCACTCGTAGGCGAGCGCGTTCCGTCCGGCTCCGAGCACTCCCGGCTGGTAGACCTGCGGGAAGCAGGCCACGATGTCGGCGTAGTCGACGAGGTCGGCGTCCGCAGTCGCGGGCTCGGCTCGGCGGTGCCGGCCGCACAGGCGGCCGATGGTGCGCCCGGCCCGGGCGGCAGCGGCCGACCAGTCCAGTTCCCCACTGGCCTGGAAGAGGCCGTCCAGCAGGGCCTGGGCGTGCGGGGCGAGTTCCTCCAGCAGCCGGTTGGCGTCTTGGACCCCGAGGTAGGGCAGCTCCTTGACGCCGGAGTCGATGACCCAGGTCAGCAGCTCCGGCACCGGCTGGAACCACATGTGCGGCCCCCGGTGGGAGAAGTGCGTGCCGGGGTGCCACCGCAGCCACGTCTCGCGGGGAACGTCGCTGGCGGACGTCCAGGCCGGGTTCCAGGGCTCCAGGTGCTCGGGATTCTCGAAGAGGCGCAGCTCGCCGGTCCGGGTGTCCAGGAGGATCTGCTGGTAGTGGCCGGCGGAGAACCTCGGGTAGCGGACCGAGACGGACGAGATCACCTCGGCCACCGGCGTGACGGCGACCTGCGGCGCCGCGTAGAGGGCCTGCTGGACCTGCGGAACGACAATCTCGATTGCCATCTGTAGATCACTCCTGACTTTCAGTCATGGTTGGGTGTGCGTCGGCGCCGAAGGCGGCGCAGCGGTTCGGTGTCGTGCGGGCCGGGTTCAGCGGGGCTCGCCACGGAGAGGGTGCTCGGTGTCGTTCTGCGAGGGGACTGGCGCGGTGAGGGTGTCGTCGACGGGCCCGAGGCACAGAAGCCGCTCGCCTCGCTCGCGGATGAAGCCGGTGCCCAGGCAGATGCACTCTGTGTCGTGGCCGGGCGTCGGAGCGCCGCGCCGGCAGTCCACCAGCTCTTCGTGCAGCGGCACCAGGTCCTCCTCCCGCCAGACCATGACCGCCATGACCTGTCCCAGCTTATGAACGGTTCAGGTGTCTCATGGGTGCTTCTGTCGCAGGGCGCCGATGTCGAGGGAGCATCAGCCGTGGTGGGTTGTCGGCACCGGGTGTCTCAGGTTTCGTTGTGAATCTGTGAGCCTTTCGATCATGTTCACTCGAACGAGTGATCTATCGAGTGGTTCCGCCACTGCGAGGCCCCGCGATCTCTAGGGTCGCGTTCGTCTTGTGCCAGCCGGAGGAAGCCGAGGGGACGATGGTTGACGGCCACGTGACCACTCACGACGACCACGGCAGCACGGACAGGATCCCGAAGCGCACCGTCCGCGACACCGGCCTGCCGGACGACAACGACTCCATCGGCCCGGCGACTATCCCGAGAGGGTGGAAGTTGACGCTGCACGCGGAGTCGAAGTCGGCTGCGGCGCGAGGTCATTTCCGTGGCGGTGGAGCGACCCTCGTACTCGTGGAGGAAGTGGTATGACCAGTCCGGATTCGTCACGTTTTGTGGCCATGAGCACCGCCGAGCAGAAGGCGGTGACGACAGCAGCCGCGAGCGCGCACGCCAACGTGGAGGCGACGTACAGCTACCTTCAAGGACTGCAGCGCACCTCACCGCGGTTCAAGGAGTGGTTCGGAACGCCGGACGCCACCAGTGCCAAGACAGTCTCGGGAGTTATCCTTCGACTGGCCGGCGGTGGTTCGGGCTTGTCGACGATCCCCGATTTCACCTTCCGTCGCGAGCCTGAAAACAAGATTCAGGACGGACAGGCTCGGATCGGTACCGTTTCTCCGGACACGTACGGCGAGGTGGGCCTCTACCCGTACTTCTTCACGCTCCCGCCGCTGCTGCAGGCGGGCGCGCTGGTGAGTCTCGCCACCCAGTTCACCAGCACGGGTGCCACCGCGACGTTGGCCTATGACGAAGGCGCCTGCAAGATGTTGGCCGCAAAGGATCCGAAGGAAGCCCTCCGCAACGCGGATTCTTACCGGCATTTCGTGATGAACTCGACCAACCTGAACTAAGAACTCCTGCCGGCAGTGGGCGGGGTAGCCGCTGGGTGCGGCTGGCCCGCCCACTGCCCGGGGCATCGACCCCTCCCTAGTTCGCGGGCTCAGTCGCCTGCCGCGTCGGTATGTCGGCACGATCGCTGCGGGGCCGCTGCCGTGCGGTCCGGTGGTTTTCGCCTGGGACGTCGTGGGCGTTGGCCTGTGGCTGCAGGCGGATCCGTCCGAGGTTCTCGTCAGCCGGGTGCGGGGATGGCGGCGAGTGCCGGGCGAGTGCGCCGGGTGCGGTCCTGCTTGAGGGCCTGGTTCTCGTGGTAGAGGTTGGCGGTCACGGTGGCCAGGGCGTCGAGTTTGTTCTGCAGCAGGGTGACGTTCTGCTTGGACTCTCGGAGCTGTCGGCGGAGTTCTGTGATCTCCTCGTCACGGCGGACTTCGCCGGGGGTCCGCAGGACGGGACGGGCGACGCGGGCGTCCCAGTCGGCGAGGACAGTGCCGGCGCGGTGGACGGTGGCGTGGCTGACGCCGGCCTCACGGGCCAGGTTCTCCTTCGTGAGGGCACCGTCGGTGCGCTCGGCCCGGCCGTCCAACAGCCGGTGCATGGCGGCACGGAGCTTGGCCTCGGTGGCGGGCGAGACGGGCATCAGGCACCTTCCTCGGTCGGGTCGAGCTGGTCGAAGTGGGCGGTGACCGCGCGGACGTCCGCGAGCCGGTTCTCGATCAGGACCCGGCGCGGGGCGGGGAGCTTGGTCGTCAACCGTTGGGTGAGGTCCTGCTCTTCGAGGCGCCAGATCGGGGCGTGCTTGATCGTCAGGACGGAGTTGCGGCACCGGGCCGGCTGGCAGGCGCCCAGCAGCGGCTGGTTGCCGCGCTGTTGTTCGGGCAGGGCGTTCTGGCACTCGGCGGTGGCCTGGTTCCACAGGCAGTGGTTGATCGTGCCCAGGTGCAGGTCGGCGAACTCGTCCCGCAGCAGGCTGACCTCCAGGCGCTGGTCTGCGGCGGTGGCCCGCAGGGCCTGACCGGCCTGGTCGAGTTGGGTGTTGACCTTGTCGAGTCCGGTGTGGAGGCGGTGGGCGCCGGGCCCGACCGCGACCGCCTGGCCGGTGCGGCGGGCGCGGAGCATGGCGGTGAGGCGTTCGGCGGCGGCGGTCTCCAGTTCGATGTTGAACTCCTTGGCCCACTGGGTGTCGGTCTGTCCGTAGGCTGCGGTGACGGCGTTGGCCAGGGCCCGGCGGGCCGCGTGCTTGAGCTGGAGGCCGTTGGCGATCTCACCGTCGGGTTCCTGCCGGGTGATGACCGACATGGTGCGGCGGAACATGTGCGGTCGCACGAGCGCCTCGGGGATGGGTTCCAGGCCGGTGCGGGCGGCGGTGGCGTTGACGGTCTTGATGAAGTGGTCGATGTCGTCGCGCGGGATGAAGCCCTTGGCGACGTCGTGCTTGCTGTCGTCGGCCGGCGGGACGAGGCTGGCGAAGACGTGGGTCTCGTGCCAGGACAGGCGTTCGGCCAAGGCGACGGCTTGGGCGACGGGTTCGATGATCCACCAGTGCTCGCGCGGGGCGTCCGCCCTGCCCTTGACCAGGGTGGAGGCGATGGCGGGTGCCCCGTAGTGCTGGGTGAGCGCGCCGCGGCGGATTTCCTGGACTACTGGCGGGAGGGGGTTATTCCGACCATGCACTATTCCTTCGATCGATCTCGGGTTCGGTGCGGCCGAGACGAGGACCTCGGCACCTCTCTGGAACGGAGGCGAGCAGTCAGCGGTCCAGAACCTCGCGCCAGACATCGCCGCCTTCGGCCCAGGTCCAGAGCCACTTCCGCAACGACGAGGTC